>NZ_JBQXDJ010000034.1:0-47239 GCF_052601015.1 Chitinimonas violaceus
TTTCGACCGCCTGGGAGTTCCAAGACTCGCCTAACCTCAACTTCTCGAACCGCCCGGTGCGGACCCGCATGCCGGGTGGTGTGGCAGGGGTCGGCCAAGTAATCTGGCCGCCCCTATGCCGATTGGTGTCAAAGAGGTGATTACCACCGCAAAGCGGCCTAGCATATAGGATTAGATCAAACGCACCAGGAGTCGGCATGACAGGCATAGCGCTCGATCCGTGGGTGGTAGAAGCCTTGTGCCGTGGCGAGCATGCCGATCCGTTTTCGATACTTGGCTGGCAGCGCGATGATGACGGTCAATGGTTGTTGCGTTGCTGGCTGCCACAGGCCCAAGCGGTGGCGTTGCTGAATAATGAAGGGCACTGGTTAGCGGATTTGGTGTGTTTGGACCCTCGGGGTCTGTTTGCGTATGCCTCTACTACGAAAGCGCCATTCCCTTATCGATTGCGGGCAAGTTGGCTTGGTTGTACGCAGGAACGCGATGACCCCTACCGCTTCCCCTTGGTACTGACCAGCGAAGAAGTTTGGCATATTGCAGAAGGCAGCCATCGGTGCTTATGGGATAGCCTGGGGGCACATCCTCGTACGGTGGAAGGTGTAGCGGGCGTCGCTTTTTGTGTTTGGGCGCCAAATGCCAAGCGTGTATCTCTAGTTGGAGATTTCAATTTTTGGGATGGTTGTTGCCATCCAATGCGCTTGCGCCGCGAATGTGGGGTTTGGGAGATATTCATCCCAGGTCTCAGTGTTGGTGAGCCCTATAAATATGAAGTCTTGGATTGGGATGGCCGTCGTGTAAAAAAAGCCGACCCACTGGCGTTTTATGCCGAACTGCGCCCAGCTACGGCATCAATAGTCGCTGAATTACCTGTTCCAGCCGAATTTGCACACCCTCAACAGCATCGCTCAGCACCGGTTAGCATTTATGAAGTTCATCTCGGGTCGTGGCGTAAACGTGGCTTTGAATGGCTGAGTTACAAAGAGCTCGCTGAGACTCTGATTCCTTATGTGGTTGAGATGGGGTTCACTCACATCGAGCTTATGCCGATCACAGAATACCCTTTTGATGGCTCATGGGGATATCAACCAACTGGGCTGTATGCGCCGACCAGTCGTTTTGGTCCGCCGGAGCATTTCCGTGATTTCGTAGTTGCGGCGCATCAGGCCGGGCTAGGGGTAATACTTGATTGGGTACCGGGTCATTTCCCTGAGGATGAGCATGGGTTGGGGAATTTTGACGGCAGCCATTTATATGAGCATGCCGACCCACGTGAAGGCTTTCACCATGACTGGCATACCCTGATCTACCATTACGGCCGCCGGGAGGTGGCCAATTTCCTGAGCGCCAATGCCTTGTTCTGGCTGCAGTGTTATGGAATTGATGGCCTCCGTGTCGATGCGGTGGCTTCCATGCTGTATCGCGACTACAGCCGGGCCGATGGTGACTGGATACCGAATGTCCATGGTGGGCGGGAAAACCTGGAGGCAATTGCTTTTCTGCAGCAAACCAATCACTGGGTGGGGGTGGAGTGCCCGAGCACCATCACACTCGCGGAGGAGTCAACGACGTTTCCTGGCGTGAGCCGCCCGCCCGAGCATGGTGGTCTTGGCTTCCATTACAAATGGAATATGGGCTGGATGCATGACACCTTGGCCTATATGCGACATGAGCCGATTTTCCGACGTTACCACCAGGGTGAGCTGAGTTTTGGTCTGACCTATGCTTTTTCGGAAAACTACGTTCTACCGCTGTCACACGACGAAGTGGTGCATGGTAAGGGATCGTTGCTAACGAAAATGCCGGGGGATGATTGGCAGCGGTTTGCCAATTTGCGCGCGTTATTTGGGTTTATGTGGGCACATCCTGGCAAGAAGCTATTGTTCATGGGGGGGGAGTTTGCGCAGGTGGCCGAATGGAACCACGATGCCGGTCTCGATTGGCATTTGCTCAACGATCCTCGCCACGCCGGCGTGCAAAAGCTCGTGCAGGATCTGAATCATCTATATCGAAAGACCCCTGCATTGCATGTGCTGGATTGCGAACCGGCAGGTTTTGAATGGGTATGTTGGGACGATGCAGATAATTCGGTATTCAGTTTCATCCGTCATGATGGGAATGGTGGCCAGGTGCTGGTGCTATGTAATTTCACACCCCTGGTGCGGGAAAACTATCGTGTCGGGGTGCCCCACGCCGGACGCTGGTATGAGGTACTGAATACCGATGCGGAATGTTATGGCGGCAGCAATGTCGGGAATGGCGATGCATGGGCCGAGCCACTGGCTGCGCATGGTCGGGGCCAGTCAGTGAATTTGCGGCTGGCACCTTTGGCAGTGCAGTTTTTTATAAGGGAGACATGAGATGGCGCAGGCCCTAGGGTTGATAGTGGGTGACCCCTTTCGCCTTGGCAGCCATTTCGACGGGTACGGCGTCAATTTTGCCGTCTATGCATTGAATGCTGATTTGGTCGAGCTGTGTGTGTTCGACCCTGCCGGCAAGCGCGAGCTGGCTCGTTTGCCCTTACCTGGCTGGCATGCTGGTGTCTGGCATGGTTACCTGCCTGGCGCGGAGCCCGGCATGATCTATGGGTACCGCGCCTATGGACGTTTTGCACCTGAACATGGGCAGCGATACAACTCCAGCAAGCTGCTGTGCGACCCTTACGCGCGCCGTTTACATGGCCGCTATACCGACATAACTGATTATTGTGACCATCTGCCGGGCGACCCTAGCCGGCTCGATCCCCGTAACAACACCGCCCACGCTGTAAAGGCCGTAGTGTCGGATGATCGCTTTGATTGGGGAGATGACCGCCCGCCGGCTGTTCCCTGGAACGACACAGTGATTTATGAGCTGCATGTAAAGGGGTTCAGCCAGTTGAACCCAGCTGTGCCTACGGCTTTGCGTGGTAGTTACGCCGGTTTGGCGCATCCAGCCAGTATCGATTGGTTGAAGTGGTTGGGTGTGACCACAGTGGAGCTGTTGCCCGTAGCAGCCTGTGCTGATGAGGGACATTTGCTTTCCCGGGGTATGGTGAATTATTGGGGTTACAACAATCTGTGCTTTATGGCGGTGGAAAGACGGTATGCCTCAAGCGACGATGCATTGGGCGAATTCAAAAGCATGGTCAAGAGCCTGCATGCTGCAGGCTTGGAGGTTGTACTGGACGTGGTGCTAAACCATACCGCAGAAGGTGGCGTGGGCGGGCCAAGCTTCAATCTACGTGGGTTGGACAACCGTACCTACTATCGCCTTGGGCCAGACGGGCATTGCGAGAACTGGACGGGGTGTGGCAACACCCTGAATGTTGCAGAGCCACGCTGTTTGCAATTGGTGCTAGATGCGTTGCGATTTTGGGCGACTGATTGCCATGTCGATGGCTTTCGTTTTGATCTTGCCCCGATTCTGGCGCGTGGCATGTTTGGTGCGTTCGAGGCCTGGTCCGCTTTCTTCGCTGCCATCACAGCCGACCCAGTGCTGTCTCGCCTCAAGTTGATTGCCGAGCCATGGGATCTGGGCCCGGATGGGTATCGGCTTGGGGGGTTTCCACCGGGTTGGGCTGAGTGGACCGACCGCTTTCGAGATAGCGTGCGTAGTTTCTGGTTACACCATGGCGTAAGCCGAGGTGAATTTGCGCGGCGGTTGACGGCCAGCAGTGATCTTTTCGAACGGCGTGGTCGTTTGCCATGGGCATGTGTGAACTTTCTGACGGCGCATGATGGCTTCAATCTGCGTGACCTCGTCAGCTACAGCCATAAGCACAACGAAGCCAATGGCGAGGAAAATCGCGATGGGCACAGCCACAACCATAGTTGGAACTGCGGTGTGGAAGGGGAGACTGACAAAGCAGAGGTGAATGTGCTCCGCGCGCGTTTGCGTCGCGCCATGCTGGCTACGTTGATTTTCAGCCAGGGGACGCCAATGTTGCTGGCTGGTGATGAGATTGGCCACACCCAGCAGGGTAATAACAATGCGTATTGCCAGGATGGGCCGATCAGCTGGCTTAATTGGGAAGCGGCAGACCAGGGCATGGCGGAGTTTACCGCCCGGTTATTGTCGATGCGTCGTAGCTATCCGGCCCTGCGTTTTGGTCGTTGGCTGTCAGCAACTGGCCATGGTGGTTACGAGCGTGCCGATGTGCTGTGGCGAAATGCAGCAGGCACGGCCATGACCCCGGCAGAGTGGGATGGTTTGAATGCATTCAGTCTGTCGGTGGAACTGAGCCCGGAAGGGGAGAAGCAGCGCTGCCTCTTGCTGATCAACGCAGAGAAACATCCAACGGTGTTCCAACTCCGGCCAGGGCGTTGGGAACGTGTATTGGATACCGCTGAGTCTGATGTCGGGAGTGCACTGTTCCAGAACCAAGTGGAAGTGGCGGCCAACGCGATCTGGTTGCTGGTACTGAGTACGGACGGTAGGGTGACCTGGTAAGCCCGTTTACGATCTTGTTACACAGCCGTGTTCAGTTTTAAGAAGCTGTTCAACGCCGTATTGCTGATGCACAGCAGGCTGTGAACAGGTTCTAAGGGGCCGATTGCCACCGTATGCAGGGGGGTAGATGCGGGTTTACTGCAGGCGAATCTTATTCTCGCTGATCCTGGCTCTGGCCTGCCTTGTACCGCTTTGGGCTGACGAGGCTTCCCCTGTACTCAGCCCATCTGTATTGCAGGCAGATGCACAGCTATTGCGCGATGCATTACAAGCTTTGCACCCAGGGCTTTATCGTTATAACAGTCCCAGCCAGATTGAAGCGCAATTCCAACAACTGCAGACCCGTTTACGGACGAGCCAGAGCGTGGCGCAAGCGTATCTGGCCTTTGCCACCTTTACTGCACAACTGAAGTGCAGCAATACCGGCCCCGACTTTACCAACCAACCAGACAATGTCCGGCAGGCGGTATTGGAAGCACCCCGACTGCCGTTTTATTTCCGATGGCTCGGTGAACGTATGGTGGTCAGCCGTAGCTTCAATGCAGACCTGCCGGTGGGTTCGCAGATTCTAAGGGTGAATGGCGTACCTGTTGAGCAGATCCTGCAGGTTTTGCTGCCCTTGGTTAGTGCAGATGGCCATAACGATGCGCAGCGGTTTGGATTATTGGAAGTACAGGGACGACATCTGGTCGAACCCTTCGATGTGTATTGGCCGTTACGTTTCCCATCAGATGGCAGACAGGTGCAGTTGAGCGTATTCAAACCGAATGCCAGCCATATCCAACAGATCAAGCTGCCACTACAGCGTGCGGCGGAGCGTGCAGCAATTCGCCAAGCCGATAATGCTGCAGGTGGGCGCTGGCAGTTGCAGTTTCCAAGTGTACGGCTTGCTTGGCTGCAGATGCCAACCTGGGACGTGGGTGATTGGGACTGGCGCGGCTTCTTGCAGCAGAGTTTCCAGCAGATTGCTGACAGGCAAAGTACTGAGCTGGTGATAGACCTACGGGGTAATGAGGGAGGGTTGGACGAAGTGGGCGAAAGCCTGCTTGGTTATCTAGTAGATCAGTCCATACCACGCCAATCCATGCAGACCAAGGTTCGATACCAGCAGGTTCCTATGTCGCTTCGTCCGCATCTGGAAACGGCCGATCCAAGCTTTTACCGCTGGAATACGGTGGCCGAACCAGATGCTCAAGGTTTGTTCGCTTTATTCAGCAGCCAATCTACATTGAGCCAGATTCCATTGCTGTCGCCAAGTTTCCGGGGCCGAGTCATATTGCTGGTGGATGCGAGCAATCGTGCAGCCAGCTTTCTGTTTGCATTACGTATTCGTGAGTTGAATCGGGGCCTGTTGTTTGGCCGGCCTACGGGGGGTAATTTGCGTGGAAGCAATGGTGGCGCATTCATGTTTCTACGCTTGCCCGGTTCGGGCATTGAAATCGACATTCCCCTGGTCGCGAGTTTTTCTTCCAAGCCAGATCAGGCTGATGCCGGTTTGCTACCGGATGTCACGGTCAGTACTTCACCACAGCAAGTGGCCGCGGGGCGGGATGCGGAGTGGGAGATGCTAAGGCGTTGGTTGGGACGTTGAATCCGTTCCCGATCTTACTGCGCAGCCGTGATCAGGGCTTATGTGCTGCTCGAAATCCTCATGTACCTAAGTACATTCCGGTTTCTGCGCTGCGCTTCACCCTGCTGACGGCTGCTCGCGACAGATCGTAAGGTTTTAGAGCTGCTTCGAAGTCTACTACGCGTCAGCAATACGGCGTTGAAAACGCCCTCGGAATGATCATTTACCATTTGTAAACTCCGCTTCCTCGGGCGTTTTCGCCTTGTCTTGCTTTAGCTCGCGAGACTTTGAGCTGGCTTTAAGAACCTGTTCACTATCTTATTGCGTAGCGGTGATCCGGGTTCAATTGCAGTTTCTTCTGGTGCGCTATCAGCTGCGAATCTTCCCGCTGCTATCGAGCACGGTCAGGTCAATGAATTGGGAGCCGCTGCGATTGGTGCCAGAGAAATTGACGCGGAATCCGCCCATATCGTAATTGTGCAGGCCTTCCAAGGCGTTGATGAGTTTCTCGCGATTCAGATCGCGGCCAGCCCGCTTAATGCCTTCTGCCAGTATGCGTGCTCCCAGGTAGCCTTCCATGCTGGGATAGTCGACGGTGTTGATGCCGGCCGCTTTCATGGTTTTTTGGTAGTCCTGGGCTACAGGTTTGATCGCGTTGTAGGGTGAGGGCACCACTTGGGTGACAATAACGCCGTTGGCATTCTGCTTGAGCTCATTCACCAGCGCTTCGGTACCAACGAAACTGACGTTATAGAACGGGCCGATGGAGTTACGTGCGCGAGCCGCTGAAATAAAAGCGGCGCTGCTCTTGTACGCAGACACGATGAATACCGCGTTGGCCGGTTTATTGACAATCAACTCTTCAACGGCACGGGACACGTCTGTGCTATTACGTTTTACGGTTGCCTTGGCTTTGATGGTCAGCTTGTATATCGCTGCCGCTTCCTGCATGGCAACGAGGCCGGCAGAGCCATAAGCATCATCCTGGTAGAGCACGTTGATGGTGTTCATACCCATCTTGGAGATGAATTCGGCGATTTTCTTTGCCTCGTCGCCATAGCTTGCGCGAATGTTGAATACATTGCGGGTAAAAGGCTCCCGCAGGCTATCTGCACCGGTGTAAGGCGCAATGAACGGGACGCCGGTCTGTTTGATTTGCGGTAGTGATGCATTCGACGTTGGGGTGCCGACATAGCCGAACAAAGCGAATGCGTTTTCGTCTTCCAACAATTTCTTGGTATTGGCAGCGGCACGATCGGGCTCATAGCCGTCGTCCAATGTCACAAGGCGAATCTTGCGGCCGTGTATACCGCCACGTTTATTAATCTGATCGAAATACGCATTCGCGCCGCGGCTAACCCCTTTGCCTAATTCCGCTGCAGCGCCGCTCAATGCTGCAGATTGTCCAATAATGATTTCACTATCCGTTACGCCTACTTCCGCATGGGCAAACATAGATATTGCAGCAAAACTTATCGACCACCATTTTTTCATAAACTTAGCGTTCCAAATAATTAATTGCAGCATCGTGAAACGATGCGAGGGGAGTTAATACAATCAAACTTGCGGTGAGCATTAATATGTGTTGCCCACAAAATAATGTACGCCTAATACATTTCTCGCAATCCTATCACAATGGCATTCTTGAACGATGTTGGGGAATTACCCAGATTGCAGAGAGGGTGGTTGAATTCATATTCAAAAAACTTTTACGGATAAGCTATTGGTTACAATCGGTTTAATCCTTGTAAATAAAGTAGCTGGGTAACAGATAGCGTTCCTGGTCAGCATTGGCTTGCTGTATGAAAAGAACGTGGAACCTGGGTGGTTGGCTTGTTCAAGCAGCTGAAAGAGGGCCTGATTTCTCTTGACTCAACTATTTTCAACTGCTTTGATTAATGAAAATACATTCAGAAAACAATGAGGCGTGTGTGATGATTTGGTTAACTAAAAACGTGTTGTGTATCAGTTTAGGTTGGTAGCAAATCAGGTATAGAAAAAGTGTTCCCGTTTAACGGCAAGCATCGGCTTCATTTAGAATTGCGACAGTATTAAAGTTTGTTGCTGCTTTTGCATGCGAGGTATGCAATCGTACAGACTGCCCCAATAAGAAATAATTCCATTTAAATAAAAGATGACACACATTTTGTACTCTACCCAGCCAATCCAAGGTCAGAAGCCCGGTACTTCCGGCTTGCGTAAGAAGGTTACGGTCTTTCAACAGAAGCATTATCTCGAGAACTTTGTTCAGGCCATTTTCCAGGTGATGCCTGAACTCAAGGGAGGTGTGCTGGTTTTGGGTGGAGACGGTCGCTATCACAATGCGGCTGCTTTGCAGATCATATTGAAAATGGTGGCAGCCAATGGTGTTGCGCGAGTTTTGGTAGGGCAGCATGGGTTGTTGTCTACACCGGCGGCTTCGCACTTGATTCGGTTGCGGCAGGCGGTAGGAGGAATCATTCTTTCCGCTTCACACAATCCAGGCGGGCCTGATGGCGATTTTGGCATCAAGTTCAATTCAGCCAATGGCGGCCCCGCGCCAGAGAAGCTGACCGATGCAATTTACGCTGCGACCTTGCAGATAGCTGAATATCGTTTGAGCGATGCACAGGATATCGACCTGGCTGTCGTGGGTGAGGTGGAGCTGGATGGTATGCAGGTGTGCGTGGTTGATCCGGTTACAGACTATGCTGCGTTGATGCAGCAGCTGGTCGATTTTGGCGCCATCAGAAACTGGATTGCGGCGGGCCACCGTTTACGCCTGGATGCCCTGCATGCAGTCGGTGGGCCTTATGCGATTCGGCTTTTCGAAGACATGCTCGGCGCACCCATGAACAGTGTGCGCAATGCAGCGCCTCAGCCAGATTTTGCGGGTGGTCACCCAGATCCGAACCCGGTGTATTGTGCTGACCTTGTCAAGACTATGAAGGGTGAGGAAGCGCCGGATTTTGGCGCTGCCTTCGATGGCGATGCGGACCGTAACATGATTCTTGGCCGAGACTTCGTGCTTACCCCATCCGACAGCTTGGCAATACTGGCTGCGAATGCCGAGCTCATTCCCCAATTCAAAGGGCGGCTCACCGGCGTGGCCCGTTCGATGCCGACTTCACGGGCCGTGGACAAAGTTGCCCAGGCGCTAGGCATTGACTGCTATGAGACGCCAACAGGATGGAAATTCTTTGGCAACTTGCTCGATGTTGGCCGTATCCAATTATGTGGCGAAGAGAGCTATGGCACCGGTGCCGACCATGTACGGGAAAAGGATGGGATATGGGCTGCATTGGCATGGCTCAATCTGGTGGCGGTACGTAAACAGTCTGTAGCTCAGATTGTGCGGGAACACTGGGCGCGATTCGGGCGACATTTCTATTCACGCCACGACTATGAAGGACTGAGTATTGCTGCGGGGGATGCGGTACTGACCACGTTACGTGCCAAGTTGCCCAGTCTGCCCAACAGCATCGTGGCCGGTTTATGTGTGACGCATGCCGATGATTTTGCCTATACCGATCCTGTGGACGGCTCGCTTTCGCAAAAGCAGGGGATACGGGTTGAGTTCGCTGGTGGATCGCGGGTGGTTTTCCGCTTGTCAGGTACAGGCACGGAAGGCGCGACCTTGCGGGTGTATTTGGAGCATTACACCGCGGATGTCAGTGAGCAGACGCAGGAAACGCAGGCAGCACTTCATGCAGTAATTGCTGCTGCCGAGTCGTTGGGCAGTATTTATGCCAATACTGGACGTGTGGTGGCTGATGTTGTGACTTAGAACCTGTTTACGATCTTGCTGCGCAGCCGTGATCGGGGCTTATGTGCTGCTCTGTACCCCGCTGACAGCTGCCGCGACAAATTGCAAACAGGTTCTTAGAAGAGGCATTTAGCGGAACCTTGACGCATTGCTGCTTGCTTCGCCGGAGCAGAACCGGAGGGGAAATGGACGACCTGATAATTGCTCGTCAGCTGCCACGGCGCAGCATCGCCTTGGTGCTGGCAGGTGGTCGCGGTACACGGCTCAAGCAGCTGACCGACAAGCGCGCCAAGCCGGCGGTCCATTTCGGCGGTAAGTTCCGGATTATCGATTTCGCGCTGTCCAATTGCCTGAATTCCGGCATACGTCGTATCGGTGTGGTTACCCAATATAAGTCGCATTCCCTCTTGCGCCATTTGCAGCGTGGCTGGGCAATGTTCCGCTCGGAAATGAACGAGTTCATCGACCTGTTACCTGCTCAGCAACGTGTGGACGACGGGAGCTGGTATCGCGGCACTGCCGATGCGGTCTACCAGAATCTTGATATCGTCCGCAGCTATCGGCCTGAGTATGTGGTGATCCTGGCTGGGGATCACATCTACAAGATGGACTACGCACGGATGCTGCTCGACCATGTGCAGAGTCTCGATAAACTCGGTATCAAAAGCGGTGTCACAGTAGCGTGTATTGAAGTGCCTTTGGTTGAAGCCAGTGCCTTTGGTGTAATGGCGGTAGACGAAATGCGCAAGATCATAGACTTCGTCGAAAAGCCGTTGAATCCACCGCCGATGTTGGATAAGCCGAATAAGGCTTTGGCCAGCATGGGCATCTATATCTTCGATGCCGATTATCTGTACCGCTTGCTGGAGGAGGATATTGACGACGCGGGTAGTGAGCACGATTTCGGCAAGAACCTGATTCCAGCCGCAGTGAAGGCGGGCAAAGCACTGGCCCATCCATTCAATCTCTCATGCGTATCGAGCTATCCACATGCGCCGCCTTACTGGCGGGATGTTGGTACGGTGGATGCCTATTGGGCTGCGAATCTGGACTTGGCGTCCATCACGCCGGAGCTGGACTTGTATGATCGGAGCTGGCCTATCTGGACTTACCAGGAACAGCTTCCACCTGCCAAGTTTGTACAGGATGCCGGTGGTGAACATCGGGTATACAACGCCGTCATTTCATTGGGATGCATCGTATCGGTGGCGCAGGTGACCAATTCGGTGCTCTTCAACAAGGTGCGCGTGCATCCGCATTGCCTGATCGATCAGGCAGTTCTGTTGCCCGATGTGGATGTGGGGCAAGGAGCCCGGTTACGTAAGGTGGTAGTGGACCGTGGTTGCAAGATTCCAGCTGGCATGGTGATTGGCGAGGATGTCGAGAACGACATTAAGCATTTCTATCGCAGCGAGGGTGGTGTGTTGCTGGTAACGCGCGAGATGTTGCAGGCCATGAAAGTGTGAATGTGTCAGGCAGCAATCCAACCCGGTCTGTAGCGTTGAAGATTCTGCATGTGGCGGCAGAGTGTTACCCCTGGTTGAAAACCGGTGGGCTTGCCGATGTGATCGGAGCCCTGCCTTCTGCCCAGTGTGCGCAGGGGATGGATGCCCGGATACTGCTGCCTGGTTTTCCGGCAATACGCGCAGGTTTGATCGACGCTAAGCGAGTAGCGGTGATGCCACCACGTTTCGTAGCCGAATGCGTGCTTTGGCAAGGCCGATTGCCAGACAACACACCCGTATATGTGATTGATGCCCCCAGCCTGTTCGATCGTCCTGGTAACCCTTATGCCGATGGCGACCAACGTCCTTATCCGGACAATCACCGCAGATTTGCATTACTGGGTTGGGTAGCCGTGCAGCTGGCGGCAGGCCATTTGGCGGATTGGCGACCCGATGTATTGCATGCGCACGATTGGCATGCGGGACTTGCTTCGGCGTACTTGAAACATGCTGCGTTGCTAAGGGGGGTAAAGCCGGCAACCAGTGTCTTTACCGTACATAACCTGGCTTATCAAGGCTTGTTTCCCGCCTATATATTTGGTGAGCTGGGTCTGCCGGGGAATTTCTTTCAGTACGATGGGCTGGAATTTCATGGCCAGCTTTCTTTCATCAAATCCGGTCTGCAATTCAGTGACCGCATTGCCACGGTGAGCCCAAGCTACGCACGCGAAATCCAGTCGGTTGAGCATGGCTGTGGATTGGATGGGCTGTTGCGATACCGCGCTGCCGACCTGACCGGTATTCTGAATGGCGTCGACGCCGCGAGTTGGAACCCAGCCAGCGACCCGGCTCTACCTGGGCATTTCGATGCAGAAAAGACGGTGGGTAAGGCGCGTTGCAAAGCCAGTTTACAGAAGGAACTAGGCTTGGCGGGTGCGCCTAATGCCTTGTTGTTTGGCGTGGTAAGCCGGCTAACGGAGCAGAAAGGGCTTCATCTGATTTTGGCGGGGATGTGGAAGATTATTGCCCAAGGCGGTCAACTGATGGTGCTGGGTAGTGGTGAAGCTGAATTGGAGGCAGGTTTCAAGCAGATGGAGCTGGATTACCCCGGTAGCGTGGTGGTACGGCTGGGTTTTGAAGAATCATTGTCGCACCGCATCTTTGCTGGCGCGGATGTGGTGCTGGTGCCGTCACGTTTTGAGCCCTGTGGGCTGACGCAGATGTATGGCATGCGATACGGTGCGCTGCCCTTGGTGCGCCGAACAGGTGGTCTGGCGGATACGGTGGTGGATTGTACGCTTGAGAATCTGGCCGATGGCACTGCCTGCGGGTTTGTATTCGAACGCTTTGAACAGGCTGATTTTGACGCTGCGGTACAGCGGGCCTTTGTACTGCATGCCAAACCGACCCAGTGGCGTGAAGTGCGCCGCCATGCCATGGGACGCCAGTTCGATTGGACAGCCCCAGCGCTGGCGTATGAGGCGCTATATCGTGCGGCCATGCAGGCTGGAGCTGCTTAACTAGACATCAATCCTTCCCCCGCTGCTTATGCACCAGCGGCGCAGTATGGTCGCGAGCCTGCCAGTCGCTGTGCGTCAAAGCCGTCAAAATATGGTCGCGCCACAAGCCGTCAATCAACAGATAGTCGCGCGCCATTCCTTCGCGTTGAAAGCCCAGTTTTTGCAGTAGGCGGGCGCTGCGTTCGTTATCCGGCAGATGATTGGCCGCTACCCTGTGCAGATTCAACATATCGAATATCCAGGGTATCGCCAGGTTCAGAGCACGCTGCATGCGGCCGCGACCCCATTGAGATTCAGCCAGGGCGTAACCCAGCGTACAGCCATGATGGGGATAGCCGCTGATGTTGGTGAAATTGATATCGCCGATGACGGTCTGGTCGTCCGGCTCGAAAACGAATAAGCAGACACTGTGTGCCCGTTCGTAGTGGCTCAGGTTCAGTGCGACGCGCATTTCCCAAAAGGAAGATGTGTAGAAGCTATCAGGCCGGCGCGGTTCGACCGGGCACATGGCTTCGCGATTGGCAATGAAAAACGCCAGGATGGCCGGGATATCGTCGGCTGTTGCCAGCCGGACGATCAAGCTGCCGTCGCTGAGGTGGGGAAGGGGGATGATGCCGGTCATTTATTTGGAAGTAGCCTGTCGTTTAAAGCACAACGCCCGGTAAGCCGGGCGTTGTCATGAATTATCACTACCATAGGCTGTTAGCGTTTCATGTTCAAAACGCTCTGCTGCGAGGCAAACCACGCAGCCAGATTGCTGATGTCCGCCTTGGATAATGGTTTGACGATGTCCGCCATAACGGCATTTTTACGGACACCTGTTTTGTAATCGTGCAATACCTGGGCCAGATAATCATCATGCTGGCCGGCCAGTACGGGGTACTGAGGGTTGGTGCTGTTGCCATCGGCGTTATGGCAGGTAACGCAAACCTGCTCGGCCTTGAGTTTACCTGCGTTTATATCCGCAGCTTGTGTAGCGCATGCCATGCCGGCAAGGACGAGCAGAGAAAGGATTCGTGCATTCATAATGGTTACCTCAGCGTTTCTCGGCGTAGTAGGCTGCCAGGTCGGCAATATCCTGATCCGATAGCTGAGCGGCGATGCCAGTCATTGTCGGGTGTTCACGGGCACCGGATTTATAGGCTGCAAGCGCCAATGCAATGTATTCGGCATGTTGGCCGCCGATTTTGGGTACGTGGTAAACGGTGGGGAATGCAGTCTTGTAACCTTCGATGCCATGACAGCCTACGCACATCGAATTCTTCTTTGCCCCAGCTTGCGGATCACCCGCTGCTGCATGTAGGGCTAACGGCAGGGCCGTTATCAGCCCCAATGCGAGCCATGTTGGCTTGTGAAACATTGTCACCTCCCATATTGGTATCTTGCCCCGGCGGCGGGAAGTCACCGGAGTCCGCCGCATTGTAGCGATGCCCCTGTTATGGCGCCACGCTAGCTTGGAACTGGTTCACGATCTTGTTGTATAACCATGTGCTACCCCAAAGCATTTGCAAATAGGGTGCTGAATGTACCGGGATTGAGCGCCTAACGTTCGGGTTCGGAGCGCATGGATACACGCGGTTTCTGTGCAGTGTATTACCCGGTGGATTTGCTACCCATGGTAGACCGTGAACAGCTACTGAGTGGCGACTATTATGGCCCCAAAGGTCAGGGCCAGAGCAGCCTTGGGCTTAAGTTAGGGCACCGATGTCGGATAGTGTGGCGAGAATAGCGGCACCAAGTATTTGAGGTGTTGACCATAGGACGTTTCACCTGTTAGAGCCTGCTCACCATCTTACTGCGCAGCAGACGACGATTTAAGGTGCTTAGCGTCGCTAACAAAACCCTTCTGGCGTTGTTCGCAAGCTTGCCGTACCCACCTGTCTACGCTTGTGCGCGTAGCTAGAATCGCTTCGCTGGGTTTTGTTAGCGACTCTTAAAGCCTTGCGGGCGGGGGTAAGACAAGGTGTTTTCAACACCATATTGCTGATGCGCAATAGACCTGGAACAGGTATTGATCAGCGCTGTCTGCGCTGGTCGACCAGTTTCGGTTCCCGCCGATCCACCGCGCCAACGGCGACTGCGCGACCCACAGGCTTGGTTTTCTTCCACCCAGGGGTGATGAGCCGGATGCCTCGTACCCGTTTTACACTTTCCAGGCAATACACACCACCATTGACGGGCCACCAGCGCTCACCTGCGCGTTCCATGAAGCAGAACTTCTCTCGCCAGTTGTCGCGCAAAATAGGGGGGGAATAGCAATAGGTTTTTCCGCTGGTTGGTTCAAGGCATAACAATGCTAACCAATCTTTAAGCCGAGGCTGACTGAGAAATTGGCCTTGCCAAGGCATGCCTTGCCGTCTTTTCGCCAATCGCGTGGCACCCCAAAGGCTCCAGGGGTTGAAACCACTCATGATCAGCCGGCCCTCTGGAACTAGCACACGTTCTGCCTCGCGGAGCACAGAATGTGGGTCGGGATGAAAGTCCAAGGTGTGCGGTAATATCAGCAGGTCAATGCTGGCGGCAGGGAAAGGGAGCTGGGTGGGGTCGCATGCGAGCTTGCACCCTCTGGCTGTCCCTGCAACGATGCGGGTAGGCATGCGATTACTGCGCAAAAAATCGATACCGGGCAGTTCCAGCTGCACTGCGTAATAACCGAATACATCAGCGACGGCGTTATCAAAGAATGCTTGTTCATGCTGGACAACATATTGGCCGAGCGGGCTGGCCAGCCAAGCTGCAAAAGCTTCGCTGGCGTGAGTGCCTAGATGATTGGAGAGGTTCATGTTGAACATCCTGCCCGTTCCTATCTTGAACGACAATTATGTCTGGCTGGCATATCAGGCCGGCCGTACGCTGGTGGTTGATCCTGGTGACGCCGGTCCGGTTCGCGCCAAGCTTGCCGAGCTGGGCCTGGAACCCGCTGCCATCTTGATTACCCATCACCATTCAGATCATATCGCGGGACTTGCGGAACTGATTGCCGCTTATCGTTGTCCAGTATTCGGGCCAGCCGGCATTGCTGGTATAGACCATGTATTAAACGATGGGGACCGATTGCAAGTGCCAGGGTTTGCGGCGGAATTCGAAGTCATGGCCGTGCCTGGGCATACGCAAGATCACTTGGCCTACTATGGTGAAGGTATATTGTTCTGCGGCGATACTTTATTTGCGTGTGGATGTGGGCGATTGTTCGAAGGAACACCACGTCAGATGCAGTCGTCGTTGGCCCGCTTGGCAGCCTTGCCAGATGAGACTCTGGTTTGCTGTACGCATGAATACACGGTTGCCAACCAGCGTTTTGCACGGGCGGCCGAGCCGAAAAATGCCGCTTTGCAGCAGCGAGCAGCAGAGGATGCGGCCCGACGAACGCGAGATGAGCCCACTTTGCCCAGTACCATTGGGCGGGAAAAAGCGACGAATCCATTTTTGCGATGGACGTCACCAGATTTGATGACTGCTGCTGCCCGGCATGGTGCGTCGAACAGCAGCCCGGAGGAAGTTTTTGCTGCGTTACGACGTTGGAAGGATGTGTTCTAAGATCAGAGAAATCGGCTGATATCGACTAGAAATTAGAGCCTTAATATTGATTATTAAGGAATTTTTGGTTGACGCCCCTCCCTGGTCGCCGTTACCATCCAGCCAATTTTTGACATTGGCATGTCCACAGATCCCCCTGCTTAGACATGCCTTTTTGCTTTTCGGGACATGCAAATTATTCAATTTCGCCTCCTCTCTTTGTTCACCTTGGTTGCGGCGCTGTTTGTCCCGCAGGCCATTGCTGACGATGTGACTGTGCCCGCTAGCGATGCGGGTGCGTTTACCCCGGTGCCTGCCATAGAGGCCGCACCTGCCCAGAATTCCCCGGTATCTACAGAACAAGCTGACTTGTGGGCGCGTGTTCGGCACGGCTTCAAGATGGAAAACCTGGACAACGCGCAAGTGCGTGCCCAGGAACAGTTCTATGCCCGGAATCCTGAATACATGCGGCGCGTGGTGGAGCGTAGCCGGCGTTATCTCTATTTCATCGTGGGTGAAGTAGAGCGGCGTGGTATGCCAACCGAACTGGCACTGCTGCCTATCGTGGAAAGCGCTTTTGTCCCCAAGGCTCAGTCCCATGCGATGGCGTCTGGCCTGTGGCAGTTCATTCCGGCTACCGGGCAGCGTTATGGGCTTGAGCGGACATGGTGGTATGACGGTCGCCAAGATGTGATGGCAGCCACCTATGCCGCGTTGGATTATCTGCAAGACCTGTATAACCAGTTTGGCGATTGGCAGCTTGCATTGGCAGCCTACAACTGGGGTGAAGGCGGTGTTGGCCGTGCGTTGGCAAAGACGCGAGCCAAAGGGATGGACGATGATTTCGAGACTATCCGTAAGCCACGTGAAACGGAAAACTACGTTCCCAAGTTGATCGCCGTGCGTAACATCATCGCCAACCCTTCGGCGTATGGTGTGACCATCCCCTCGGTACCCGACAAGCCCTATTTCCAGCCTGTGGCTACTGGCCGGCATATGGACTTGCAATTGGTCGCCAAACTCGCCGGTACGACGATGGAAGAATTGTTAATGTTGAACCCGGGGTTTATTCGCCCTGTGTTTGCACACAAGGAAGATCGTAAGTTATTGCTACCGATCGACAAGGTGGAAACCTTTGAGCAGAACCTGAAGAGTTACGATGCGCCATTGTTGTCCTGGCAGCCATACGTGACAAAGCGCGGCGAATCACTGGATGCGATTGCTGGCAGGTTCAATATCCAGGTCGCGGAGTTAAGGGACCTGAATAAACTCGGTGGTGTTCGTGCAGCCAACGGTCAGACCATTCTGGTGCCGATCCGTGCAGATATGAATGTGAGCGAGCGGCAGAATCTGGCGTCCCTTATTTCCAATGCCGTCGCAGTGCCTAGTGATGTGGTGGACATGGTGCCCAGCAAGCCGCATGGGACATTGATCCAGCATAAGATTGGCAAGGGCGATACGCTCTTCAGCATCGCCAAGCACTATGGTGTACCCGTGGCTGAGTTGAAGGCGATGAATGGTTTGCAATCCAACAGCGTAACACCGGGGAGTTTGCTCAAGGTCAGTGCTGGGGCATATGCATCCAACAATAAAAATATGGTTGAAAAGGAAAAGGCTAAACAAGCCAAGCCCCGTTTATACATAGTGCGAAACGGCGATACCTTGGATGAAATAGCCCGCAAGTACGATGTCAGCGTGGGTGAGTTAAGAAAGTGGAATCGGCCTGCTGCCCGAGGTATGTTGAAGGTTGGTCACAAATTGCAGATACATCGCTGAACCACGACATACTGGCAGGACAATAAAAAGCCCGCATGTGCGGGTTTTTTATTGTCCTGGGTGCGACTCTCGACTTCAGACCGGAAAATCCGTCGCAGCCACAAAGCGGGCGATCAATCGTTGCAGCCCGGTTTGATCGATATCGCTGAACCGGTGTTTTTCCGGGCTGTCGATATCAAATACACCGACCAATCTGCCATCCGCAATAACGGGGAAGACGATTTCCGAATTGGATGCAGCATCACAGGCGATATGGCCAGCAAATTGATGTACATCCTCCACCCGCACGGTTTCTTGAGTACTGGCAGCTTTACCGCAAACACCTCGACCAAAAGGGATGCGGACACAGGCTACTTTGCCTTGGAAGGGACCGAGTACCAGCTCCTCATTGCGTACAAGATAGAACCCCGCCCAGTTTACCGAAGCCAGTGTTTGATAGATAAAGGCGGAGAACTGCGCAGCATTGGCAATAAAATCACGCTCTCCCTCGAACAAGCTCGCCAATTGCTTGTCCAGTTCATTGTAATCGGGGTTATGTGTCTGCTCTGCAGTGTGGAACATATGAGGAATCCGGAAAGACAGGCCAGTGATATTAGCACCGGCAAGGAACCGTGGCCGGCAGACCCTGTCTATCGCGCACCGTGTTGAGGAGTGGATGGTGTGAATGAACGATGGCAGCGGGTATCGCTCGGTTGCACGTTATCGTTGTTGTTGCATGGTTTGTTGCTTTGGCTGTGGCCGGAGCAACGGATTAGCTTGCGTCCATCTTCACTGAGCATGGAAGTGGTTTTGAGGCCATTGCCTGCCGCCATTCTGTCTGAACCCATTCTACCGATTGAGGAGCCTGAGCCTGAACGCAAGGAGCGGCCCGCTCCAAAAACGAAATCAACAAACCGGCATCCCGTCCCTACAGCAGTATTGCCATCGCAGGTTATCAGTGAACCTAAGGAAGCTATGCCTGTTGAGGAGAAAGAAGTGCCAGCGGTACCCGAGGCCAGTCTGAGTGAACGCGCATTGGCGGGTGTGAAGGCTGCGGATCGGACTATACGCGCAGAGCAATCCGGTAGGCAGGAATTGCTTGGTATGCCTGCTCAGCATCGGAACTTGGTGAAGCTGTCACCAGCCCTTCAAACCGCATTGGCGCGCAGTTTTGAGAATGAACTGGCCGAATTGGTTGTTCTGGAGAAGACGGAAACTCAGGAAGGGTCGGACAGGGTGACTAAGATTCGCACCAATAAAGGCACGTATTGCATGCGGGAGATGCTGGTGAAACCGACGTATCTACGAGGTATGCCAACTGTGCCGCGTTTTGGCCATTGTGGACCCTAGGCGTTTAGTCCCACAGTGTGCTGGGACGGATCAATCCTGAAGCGTCGCGGTTCGGTTGCCCAGATATTGCAGATGTATTCCGAGGGTGTTTTTAACGCCGTATTGCAGACGCGCAGCAGACTTTGAACGGGTTCCTAGGGTGATATTTTGCCCGGCTCTGCTTCCCATCCACGATAGTCAGCCAAGTTATCCTGGGTGAGCAACGAGGATTTGAGCTGGATCTTCGGTTTTGCTACGGTCTTGCCTGCCAGGAATAAGCCAGCAAGCTCTACCGCTTTGTGGGCCATGGCATACGGGTCTTGTTTGGCCGAACCTAGCACCCTGGGTCTGCGACGCATCAGCTCGGCGATTTCCGGGGAGCCATCCACGCTGATAATGTACACATCGTTACGCCCAGCTTCAGTCAAAGTTTTGTCTGATCCAACAGCTTGGCGGTCGTTGATGGTGAATACACCCGCGATATTGGGTTCTGCTTTAAGGATTTGTGCCATTGCGGTGCGCCCTCCTACAGGAGAGCCACTGCCATTGAACTCCCCAGGTACCAGCTGTATGTCGGGATAGCGCTGCAGGGATTGCTTGCAGCCGCTTACGCGTTCAATAACGGAGGAAACACTGGGGCCGGTTTGGATAGCAACCTTGCCACGTCCTTGCAACGCTTTCGCCAGATAGTCGCAAGCGATTTGCCCAGCTTGCAGGTTGTCGGTCATTACTGTGGCATGCGCGCCTGCCGCTTCCACGTCGACAGCAATCACGATGATGCCCGCCTTGCGCACTTCGGCGATCAAAGGGGCAACGCTGGTGGAGTTGGCGGCATTGAGGAAAAGCACGCGAACCTTGCGGCTTTTCAATTGCTCCAGGTTCGACTGGTTACGGTGCAGATCGTATTCGTTTTGTACGGTGACTACTTCAACAGAAGGGTCGACCGCGCGAGCATAAAACATGATGCCGCGCACCAGGGCTTGAAAGAAAGGATTGGCAAGAGAGCTTGCCTCGATGCCGATGACGCCCAGGCTACCCGCTATCGCACTGGGCATAGCGAAGAATAAATAGAGTATCAATACAGCACGACGCCCAAAGTTTAGATGGAATGCCTCTCGCATGTTGGCCTCATACCCGGCGGGTTAGCAACGATCGGGTATAACCGCGTTACGCGGGTTATATCTCCTAGGTATACAACCAACGATGGTATTTTCCTGGGCGAATTGCTGTATGGCAGCAGGCGTGTGGTATGGCGTGGGGCCATAAAAGCCCATGCCTAGTTGGTACATTTATACCAACCAGGCATAGCAATAGGACAGCAACAGGCGTTTTATTCAGCTTCGCTTAGTTGCGCTAAGGCCTGCGCGACTTCATCTTGGCTGATGTTCTCGGCCAATTGGGCAGGGGCATCCGCCAGTACAGCGTTACCTTCCTGTTTCAGCCGGCTTATCCATTGGCCAGCTTCCTTGCCGTTCTCAAAACCATGGCTCTGCAACAGCAGGCGACCGTCAGCTGCATTCAGTTTGAAATAGAAACGGCCATCTGCCTCGCGGTATTGCTTGAATACAGGCAGTGCTGCCTTGGTCGCTTCGGCTTTATCCACGGGAATGGGGGCTGCGGTAAAGCTGCCGATGCCCACGGCAGCGCGTAAGGCGGCGAGAAACGGTGCGGCGATAGCCCGGGCTTTGGCGGCCCCGGCTTGCAGCGCGGCTTCGATTTTTTCCGGATTGGCGATCAGCGCTTCGTAACGCTCCCGCATTGGGCCGATATCCCGCTCAATACGCTCGTACAGACGGCGTTTGGCAACACCCCAGCCCAACCCGGCTTCCAGTTCCGCACGGAATGCAGCAGTTTCCTCGGTAGTTCCGAATGCAGAATAGAGCGTAAGAATGGAGTTACTGTCTGGATCCTTAGGTTCTCCAGGCATGCGGGAATCGGTGACGATTTTCGCAATGGCATCTTGCAAACCCTTGGCCCTCCCTTGGAACAGAGGAATGGTGTTGTCGTAGCTCTTGCTCATCTTGCGGCCATCGAGACCCGGCAGAAGGGCAATATCTTCACTCACCTTGGCTTCTGGCAGCACGAACAGCTCTTTACCCTGGCCATACAGGTGGTTGAAGCGCTGGGCAATATCGCGCGCCATTTCGATATGCTGAATCTGGTCACGTCCCACAGGTACTTGATGCGCATTGAACATCAGGATGTCGGCCGCCATCAGCACCGGGTAGCAGAAAAGCCCCATGGTGACGCCATGATCAGTCTCTTCGCCAGCCGCTTCATTGATATCGGTCGCAGCCTTGTAGGCATGGGAGCGATTCATCAAACCCTTTGCGGTAACGCAGGTGAGCAGCCAGTTCAGTTCCGTAATTTCCGGGATATCGCTTTGGCGGTAGATAGTGACCCGTTCCGTATCTATACCTGCGGCTAACCAGATTGCTGCCATTTCCAGGCGGGACCGTGCAATGCGGGCAGGGTCGTCACACTTGATCAAGGCGTGGAAATCGGCCAGGAAAAGAAAACCTTCGGTCCCGTCTTGATAGCTTGCGGCGATAGCCGGACGGATAGCACCGACATAATTGCCGAGGTGGGGCGTGCCGGTGGTGGTAATGCCGGTCAAAACGCGGATGGTCATGGTGGGAGTGTCCTTAATACCTTATTTACTGATCTTGCTGCGCGGCCATAAGCCAGGCGCATGTGCTTGAAGCACTTTGCGCCAATCGGCTTGCAATCTTATGTACCGAAGTGCACGTCAGTTTCTGTGTGGCGAATTAATCAGCCGAAGTCTTCTGTGCAGGCAGCGAGTCTAGCTTGCCAAGGGGGTAGGTGGCTATGGTGGCGCAAGCAAAATCAAGGGGATTGGTGTGTACGTAATACACGCCCGATCTCATTTGTCACATCGTCGGCCAGGGTGGTAAGACTGCCTTCGCGCGCTGCTAAACGGTCACTTGCCAGACCATGCACCCAGACGCCCAGGTTTGCGGATTGCCAGCTATCTAGTCCCTGGGCTAGCAGAGCGCCAATCAGCCCACTCAATACGTCACCCTGGCCTGCATTGGCCAAGGCTGAACTGCCGCTGGTATTGACCGCGTTCTGTGCGCCTTCGGCAACCAGGCTGCCAGCCCCTTTCAGCACGACTGTCGCATTGAACTGCTGGGCCAGACTCTGAGCGGCATCGAAACGCTGTGTCTGGATGTCGGTGGTACTGCTGCCTAGAAGACGTGCTGCCTCGCTCGGGTGTGGGGTTAGCACTGTCGGGTAGGTGCGTTCCTGCACCAGTTTGGTCAGGCTGGAATTTGCGGCGATAAGATTCAATGCATCGGCATCAATCAGCAGTGGCTTGGCAGCATGAAGTGTCTGCGTCATCAGGGTATGGGTATTGTCGCTTTGCCCAAGGCCGGGGCCGAGGACGATAACATTCGCCGTCTCAATTAGTTGAGAGGTGGTCTGCTGATCTGCCAGGTGACGAAACATCAGCTCTGGCCGAAGGTAGTCCACTTTTGGGCCATGGGCATCAAGCTGGCCGACAAAGACCTTGCCGCAGCCTGCATGCAATGCCGCGCGGCCGGCCAGTATGCCAGCACCCGCCATCCCTGCTGCACCGCCAATGATCAGCAAGCTGCCAAAACGGCCTTTATGGCTGTCTGCTTCGCGTTTGAGCCATACTTTGCTGGCGATCTGCTGGCAGGACCGTACTTGGTTTTCGGGTAACAAACTGCTTGGCAGCTCCAGCGAGGCCAAATGGCGTTCACCCACCTGGTTACATGCTGAACCGGTAAGCAAGCCGCGCGCCGTGCCAATGAAACTGAGTGTCCATTTGGCAGAGATGGCGACACCGGGTTGTGCGCCACTGTCAGCTAGCACCCCACTGGGAACGTCCAGCGCCAGTACGGGAACTGCCATCTCATTCACAGCTTGAATGAGCGCTTCCCAGTCTGCAGTGAGCTGCCGGTTCAATCCAATCCCAAACAGGCCATCGATTACCACGTGGTAGCGCCCGTTTGGCAGATGACTGGTTTCCACGCCGCCACATGCATGCCAATCGCGATAGGCTGAAGCTGCGTCGGCGGGCAGGTTGTTTGGCCCACTTGGCAGCACGACGGTTAACGGGTGGCCCACTTCGCGTAGCAGGCGGGCTGCCACGAGTGCATCACCGCCGTTATTACCAGGTCCAGCCAGTACGAGGACATGCGTATTTCGCCCAAAACGCTGGCAGATAAAGTCAGCTGCGGCCAAGCCAGCACGTTGCATCAAAGCCAAGCCTTGGGTTTGTGCAGCGTGTTCTATCTGGCGAAGTTGGGCAACTGAGTAGAACATAAGTCTCATACCAATAAGCGCGATGCGGCGATTGTAGCGGGGTGGAGATGAAACAATTACTGATTCTGCATGCCGGCCAGACTGAGGCGGGCCCTGTTTATGCATTGACTACAGCTGCACTGGCGGGTGCCGAAGTCGAAGCTATCGAAGTCAAATTACTGCGGGCGCTTGATGCGAGAGTCGAGGATTTATTGGCTGCCCATGCCGTTTTGTTCGTCACACCAGAAAAATTCGGCTACATGGCCGGCGCATTGAAGGACTTTCTCGATCGCACCTTCTACCCGGCACAGGGCAAGGTCGAAGGTTTACCTTATGCTCTTATCGTAGCAGCTGGTAACGATGGTACGGGGGCTGCTACTGCAGTAGCACGTATTGCGCTTGGTTATCCGTTAAAGCCAGTGGCAGAGCCGCTTATCGTGCGTGGTCCACCGACGGTTGCGGATACCCAGGCTGCACAGGAGTTGGGGGCGGCGTTGGCGGGGGGCTTGGTGCTGGGCATTTTCTGAAAACCTGTACAAAGTCCGCTGCGCGTCAGCAATACGGCGTTGAAAACACCCTCGGCATGCTCATTTACCATTTGTATACTCCGCTTCCTCGGCTGTTTTCGCCTTGTCTTGCTTTAGCTCGCGAGACTTTGAATAGATTCTTACTACGCAGCTGTGATCAGGGCTCATGTGCTGCTCGAAAGCCTCATGTACCCAAGTACATTCCGGTTTCTGCGCTGCGCTTCACCCTGCTGACAGCTGCTCGCGACTGATCGTGAACAGGTTTGGGCACCCGTACAAAGTCTGCTGCGCGTCAGCAATACGGCGTTGAAAACACCCTCGGCATGCTCATTTACTCTATGTAAACTCCGCTTCCTCGGCTGTTTTCGCCTTGTCTTGCTTCAGCTCGCGAGACTTTGAATAGGTTCTGAGAACCTGCTCGTGATCCTACTGCGCAGTCGTCAGGTTGTTCTACTAATACCCAGCCTTGGATGTTTCGAAGTGCGTGACCTGCGTATGCAGCCAGTCCAGAAAGCGCAGCATTCGTGCAAGTTTGTGTGAGCGATGCGGCCATACCAGGTAATAGCTGGAGGAATGGGCGACTTCTATATCAGTCAGCTGGATCAGCTCGCCATCAGCCAGCAGGCCGGCGGCAATGGAACGCCGGGTCAATGCTACTCCAAGCCCACGGCGTGCGGCTTCAAGCATATGAGTGGAATCGGTGAACTCCATCAGCGGTACAGATCGGGGCAGCTCGATATTGCCGGCTGCCAACCATGTCGCCCAGTTTTCATTCGCCTGCAAAATGGGGGCGGTCAGAATATCGGTAACCGAGTCGGGTATGCCTTTGGGAAAAAGCTTAGGCGACGCGACAAGTAACAATGTGTCACCCATCAACCTCTCGCAATGCAGATCAGGCCACTGGCCATGTCCGAAGCGGATTGCACAATCGACGAGCTCATTCTCGAAGTCGACCAGCGCAGTTGAAGCGGAGAGGCTGATCCGCATGCCGCCCTGTAAAAGGGTGGGTAATCTGGGTACCAGCCAATGCATAGCGAAAGATGGCAGGACGGCTACCCTCAGTTGCTGCACTGGTCCTTGTTGGCGCATCCGCTCAGTGGCCGCCGCCATGTCGTCAAGCGCCTGACGGATCTGATAGGCATAAATCCGTCCTTCTTCCGTCAGACTGGTGCGGCGACCGCTACGGTTCACCAAGGGTACGCCAAGGTAATCCTCCAACGCGTGAACCTGATGACTAATCGCACCATGAGTAACATGCAATTCCTCTGCAGCTGCTCCAACAGAACCCAATTTCGCGACAGCGACAAAGGAGCGTAGTGCCGGCAATGGTGGAAGCATGGTACTCATGTTAGTTCTATTCACGAAGGTGCTTGAAATATCTCACACCAAGCTATCCCTGGCAACGATACGATTCCTTATCGCCCCTTCATGGGAAACGGTCGATATAACAAGGAGTTGAAACATGACAGTGAATGCCATACGCGAATTCCTCGGCACCTACTTCGAGGTACTGCAAACCCAGGACCTAGGCTTGTTTGATCAGGTATTTCATCCTGGTTGCGTGCTGTATTCGCAGCAGGACGGTGCAACAGTGGTACGCCCATTACCGGAATGCCGGCGCATGGTGGAAGGGCGTCATTCGCCACAGAGTGGCGGTTTTCCACGTAATGATGAGATATTGATGGTCGATGTGTTGTCACCCGACATGGCGCTCGCGAAAGTGCGGCTGCGCTTGTTCGACAGCATCATGGTCGATTACCTGAATCTGATGAGAGTCGACGGACAGTGGCGCGTCGTCGCGAAACATTTTCATCGCGATAGCAGGGCGGTTGTGGGTTGATCGATTAAGGAAAGCCTATTCACGATCTTGCTGTGCAGATGTGATCAGGGCGGGCTGCTAGATCAGGTTCATGCCGGTTTTCGCATGGCGCTGCCCGCTCTCGATTACAGCCCATCTACAAAACTTAAGTGCCGCTGAATCACATTCCCTGCGGCTGAACTTTTCAAGCTGTCTACATACAGAAGCTAAAGCACAAATTAGCCAACACTAATGGTTTTGGTATTTTAGCTGTGTCCAGACTGGCTTGGTCTCATCTCGAATTCTGCTGTTGATGTAAGAACCTGTTCAAAGTTTCGCGAGTTAAGGCAAGACAAGGCGGAAGCAGCCAAGGAAGCGGAGTTTACGCATGGTAAACGAGCATGCCGAGGATGTATTTAAGCCGTATTGCTGACGTGCAGCAGACCTTGAACAGGTTCTTAACAAGTTCAGTTATGTCCAACTTGATCAAGCAGGGGCAGGATGATGAATAAAGTGCTCATGAGTTCGTTAACGTCTCCGCAGGCCAACAGCCAGGTTAGGCGATATGTTGTGCTGACACGCAGGCCATCTTCAGACGATGGCACATTTGGCAGTTTGCAGACCAATAACGGTTTCACCTGCAAAACCTTGGAACTTCCCTGGCGCGATAACCGTACAAATCGCTCCTGTATCCCGCCTGGCGATTATCTATGCAAGGTTGTATTGTCCCCACATCTGGGCCAAGTCTATGGCTTGCTAAATGTCCCCGGTCGCACTGACATCCTGATCCATGCGGGCAACTTCGCCGGGGATGTTGAGAAAGGACTGAAGTCCGATGTGGAGGGCTGCATTCTCCTCGGTGAGAGTGATGGCGTTCTAGATGGTCAGCGTGCCGTCCTAAATAGCAGATCTACAGTAACCAGGTTCATGCAAGCCATGGACTATGCACCACTTGTGTTGAGTATTCGACAGATGGCCAGATAGGTAGTGGGGCGCTTCACATTACCTGGCTAACTTCGCTAGCTTTCAACGAAATCGGTATGCAGATGACGAATCACTGCCTGTTATGCTGGTGTAGAGAGTGATGAAAGCCGGAATGCTGTGGTGACTGAGACGAACGAGGGGAAGGGTGTCGAAAGGGTGAGGACGTGGTGCGTCTACCTGCTGCGTTGCGCGGACGATAGCTTGTATTGCGGTATCACAAATGACCTGCCCAGGCGTGTTGCTGCCCACAATGCGGGTAAAGGGGCGCGCTATACCCGGGTACGGCTGCCTGTGGTTGTGGCTTATGTGGAACCCTGTGTTGACCGGTCCGATGCTTCCAAGCGCGAGGCAGCAATCAAGTTGCTGCCCAGATCGTCAAAGTTGGGGCTCATTGCCAATCAGGGCGAGGTCGCTCTCGTCCTTCAAACCGATACCGCTTAGTCCTCGCGATTTCGCTGCACGAATCAGCCAAGCCAGTTTGATGGCTGCCTGTGCGGGGGGTAGTCCTTCCGGGCGGATATTCGATACACAGTTGCGTTCTGAATCCATACGGCCCTGGCAGGGGGCGAACGTGAGATATGCGCCGAGGCTATCGGGCGACGACAGACCTGGCCTTTCGCCAAGCAATATCAAAACCTGGTTTGCACCTAGCAGTTCACCTACCTCGTCCGCCAAGGCAACCCGTGCCTGCTCTGCCAGTACGATAGGGGCTACGGTGAAGTCGGCCAACAAGGGTAGCAGGGCAGTCAGCGTGGCCACGGCATGACGTTCCACTGCCAGGGCGGACAAACCATCGCCCAATACAATGGCTAGATCACACGTAGCTTTATGTATACGCAACATTGCTGCGCTTATTTCGCTTAATTCCCGGCCCAGATCAGGCCGTTGCAGATAGACGCGTCGGCTATCTGCCCGGCTTGTTACATGCAGGCAGGTTTGGCCGATTTCTGCCAGTTGGGTACTGATTGCTTCAACTGCCAGGGGCTGGTGAACGGCATCGCGCGCTTGGGCATGAGCCAGGCCAAACGATAAAACCTCACGGGTGGGGAGGCCGGCACCCACACGACCAAGTGCGATGCGGGCTTTGGTATAGGTTGACAGGTTATCCCAAGGGTCGCGTGGCAGAGGTTTGCTCATGCATTCCCCATAGAAAAATCTGCTAAAAGCCGGTGGTCAGCTTGGGCGGGTAAGAGTTGACCGGCTGGGTTGGTGAGCCGCATCTTGGCGAGCCAGGCCTCGAATTCGGGCGCACGTTTAAGGCCCAGTGCTTCGCGTAGGAAGAGCTGGTCGTGGAAAGAAGTGCTCTGGTAATTGAGCATGATGTCATCCGCCCCCGGCACGCCCATGATGAAGTTGACCCCGGCTGTACCCAGCAGCACCAACAGGTTGTCCATGTCGTCCTGGTCAGCTTCAGCATGGTTGGTGTAGCAGATGTCGCACCCCATGGGCACGCCCAGCAGCTTGCCGCAGAAGTGGTCCTCCAGACCGGCACGAATGATCTGCTTGCCATCGTAAAGATATTCCGGGCCGATAAAACCGACGACGGTATTGACCAACAATGGTTTGAAGCAGCGTGCGACGGCATAGGCACGGGCTTCGCAGGTCTGCTGGTCCACCCCATGATGGGCATTGGCCGATAACGCACTGCCTTGGCCGGTTTCGAAATACATCACGTTGTTCCCCACCGTGCCACGTTTGAGGGATTGAGCAGCATGATGCGCTTCATCGAGCAGGGCCAGGTTGATGCCAAAGCCGGCATTGGCAGCCTGAGTGCCGGCAATCGACTGGAAAACCAGGTCCAGCGGCACGCCTGCCTCGATGGCCTGAATCTGGTTGCTCACATGGGTGAGTACACAGCTTTGGGTGGGGATGGCATAGCGCTGGATCAGCTCATCCAACATACGCCATAGCGTTGTAAGGGCTGGAACGCTGTCCGACGCCGGATTGATGCCGATGACGGCATCACCCACGCCATACATCAAGCCGTCGAGTAACGAAGCTGCGATGCCACGTGCATCGTCAGTGGGGTGATTGGGCTGTAGGCGTACTGCCATATGCCCGGGCAGCCCCAGTGTATTGCGAAAGGCGGTAATGACCTGGCACTTGTGCGCTACGGTAATGAGGTCCTGATTACGCATCAGCTTGCTGACGGCCGCCGCCATTTCAGGTGTGATCCCTGGTGCGGCCTTGCTTAGCATCACGCTGTTGGTGCTATCGCTCAGCAACCACTCGCGAAACTCGCCAACGGTAAGCGACGCAATCGGCGCAAAAGCAGCGGCATTGTGGCTGTCGATGATCAAGCGGGTGATTTCATCGGATTCGTAGGGGATCACCACCTCATCCAGAAACCGACGCAACGGCAGATCTGCCAACACTAACCTTGCTGCCATACGCTGTTCGGCGTTTTGAGCAGCCACACCAGCCAGATAGTCGCCAGACCGTGCCGGGCTTGCCTTGGCCAGCAAGTCCTTCAGGTCGGCGAAATGGTACTGTGTGGCGCCCAGGCAGCAAGTCAGGTTCATGGCGTTTCCCTGTGGCGATGGCTCAGGCGGCTTGTTTTGCTATCGAAGCACTGTTTTCCAGCAGCACATCGCTTGGTGCATTTGCCCTTTGCCGGCTGGTCAAAAAGAAATACGCGAAGGCGGCGGCGAGAAAGCCCAGAAACACCAGCGACAACAAGCGGTTGTAATACACGAGCGCTGCGAGGCAAATGCAGGATGCCACCAAGGCAAACGCGGGTGCCAGTGGGTAACCGGGTGCGCGGAATGGGCGTTCCAGATTGGGTTCGATCGTGCGTAGCTTGAACAAGCTGGCCATTGAGATGATATACATCACGATCGCGCCGAATACCGCCAGGGTAACGATGTTGGCAGTGAGTGGTTGGCCGCCGATGCTGATGAGGTTGTCACTGAAGATGGCGGCAATACCCACCACACCACCCGCCAGAATCGCGCGATGAGGCGTATGAAAGCGGGGATGGATGGCGGCAAGGTACTTGGGCAGATAGCCCGCCCTGCCCAGTGCGAAGATCTGGCGTGAATAACCCAGGATGATGCCGTGGAAGCTGGCGATAAGGCCGAACATCCCGACCCAGACCAGCATATGCAGCCAACCGCTGTCGTTACCGACGATCATCTTCATCGCCTGTGGCAGCGGATCGTTGATATTGGCCAGTGTACGCCAGTCACCGGCACCGCCGGCCATGATCATCACGCTTACTGCCAGGAACAGTAATGTGAGAATGCCACCGATGTAAGCGCGGGGAATCGTGCGCTTGGGGTCTTTGGCTTCTTCAGCCGCCATGGCTGCACCTTCGATAGCGAGGAAGAACCAGATCGCAAAGGGGATAGCTGCAAACATGCCGCTAAGCGCTGCCATGCTGAATTGATCGTTACCGCTCCAACCACCTTGGACAAAATTCGCTATGCTGAAGCCGGGCGCAACTACCCCCATGAACACCAACAGCTCACCAATCGCAATAAGCGTGACGAAGAGCTCGAACGTAGCGGCAATCTGCACGCCGACGATATTCAGGGTCATAAAGACGAGGTATGCCCCCACTGCGGCATATTTGGGATTGATCTCAGGAAACTGCACATTGAGATAAGCCCCGATGGCCAGTGCAATCGCAGGTGGGGCAAACACAAATTCAATCAGCGTTGCCATGCCGGCAAGGAAACCGCCGGCTGGTCCAAAAGCGCGCGTCGCATAGGCGAATGGCCCGCCTGCATGCGGTATGGCGGTGGTCAACTCGGTGTAGCTGAAGATAAAGGCCAGGTACATCGCAGCAACAAAGAGCGATGTGAACAGAAAGCCCAGCGTACCCGCCTGCGCCCATCCATAGCTCCAGCCGAAATACTCGCCCGAAATCACCAGTCCAACGGCGATTCCCCATAGGTGCCACGTACCTAAGGTCTTTTTTAGCTGCTGCCCCATTACTTATTTCCCCTGATTAGAAGGCATTGATCGAAATCGCATGTAACCAGCGTGAACGCGGCTAACTGTGCGGTAGTTATGGTATTTCGATGTGAAACAAACTCGCCATGCGTGCTAACACTCAGGCGAGAAGGGAGCAGCGATGAAAATATTTTATTATTTCAAAGCAATACGGCGTGGTCGCGTGTAAACCATAATGAGTTATGCGTTGCTAAACCCAGTGCTTGTGTACTCTAACGGGATGTTTGCCGGCGACTCTACTCAGGCATGCAAGAAGGGCGGCATACGTTGCAAATTGGGTGCATGTCTGTGGCGGAGGGTGCAACGGTGAAAGCCGATGGTGCTGGAAAACAGAGCTGAAGTCGTTCAGCTTCTTTTAAACAGCCTGTCGAAATGGCTGCCCCAGTTCATGGTGTCTCGCACGTAGTAGCAGAGCTTATGGTCGCCCTCTTCGGCCTGGTGTTCGAACAGATAAAGCGCCCGGCCGATGCTACGCCGGCGGTAGCCATAGTTGGCTTTGGGAAATATCTGGCCGCGCCATGCACCGGTGTTGACATAGGTGTAGTTTGGTCGCTCTGGCGGGGTATCGAATTGAAGGTCTGCTTCCATGGCGACATGGGTATGGCCTTCTGTGTGGATGCTGAAACCGTATTCCCGGTAGGCAGCGTGAAAACCAGCCAGACTGATCAGGTCTTTCAGCGCGATACCGGCTTTGGGCTCCTGCACCCAGGCCATCAATTTCATGACGCCCAGGCTGATGATCTCTTCGTGTAGTCGGCTCAGCACCCAAAGCACGGGTAGGAAAACAATGATGGGAAATGGGGCCAGCTGCCACGTGGCGCGGTGCGACAACCAGCGACGCAGGTTGTGGCGGAAGTTGGTGGTGATGGCCCGCAGGATATGCTCATCGGTACCTCTGCTGCGTTGGGCTCTGGCCTCCTGCAGGATACGGACTATGCCCTTGGTGGCTGGCCGGTAGAGGTCCATTTCATCGAGTATGCTGCATAGCCGGGTGATGGCCTGGGTATCGGACAGGGTGACGGCTTCCTGTTTATGAAGCGCATTCTTTGCTTCCCAGATAAAACCGGACAGCAGGCCCGCAGCGACGGTGTCGCCAAAGCAGGCTTCGGTAAAGGGCGAAAAGTGCAGCGCCTTCCAATGGGCAGGGTGCCATTTTCCCGCCTTCCAGCCTGCGATGGCTACCGAGTTGCTGCTGTCCCGCCATTGGCCGTGGGTAGCGAACAGCTGAAAGCCCCGGTCGCCAAAATAAAACGGTAGCCATGGGGCTTCATGCGGGGTCGCCCGGCCATACATGGTGGCGATCCAGTGCGTGTATTCGGCATCCTGCTCGGCATCCCAATCCAGGCACTCGCGGTAGAAACGCTGGCGAGCATGGTTGACCAGCAGGAGCTCCTTGTCGTGATTGCCTACGATAGGAATGACTCGCACCGATATGCCTGCATGCTTGAGGCGTATAGTCAGCTGCCGCAACAACTCGAAAAACCCATCCTGCCCAAACAGGCCGCTTGGTTTGGCATGCTGGTTGATGATGCCATCCATGATCTGATTGATAAGCTCGGCAAAGCGAGGATGGTCACGTTCCCACGGGTAGACGCCGGCCTCAGTCCATATCGCGCTGCGTATCAGGTCGATGATGTCGCCATTGAGTACGAACACAAGTTCCTGCTGATCCTCTGCGGCCTGTTCGACCTGCCGGAAGAAATACAGCCAGTCTTCGCCTTCACCGCTCTGGTTACCGACTGTGCCATCGGTACAGTGGATATCGCTGATGACGATACACAGGCGCTTGCTTGCAGTTGATGCGGGTAGAAAAGCCAAATGGGGCAGACTGCTCGCACCACTGCGGTTTGCCAGCAGTAGTTTTTGTAGAAATGGCTGATTGGCGCTAGGCATTGCTGTGTATACGGAGGAAGTCGAGCATGCGGGGGAAAGTGTCCTGTGCCACGTTTTTGCCCATGAAGACGTCTTGGTGACCGTAGCTTGGGTAAACGTGCAGCTGATGGCGGCCTGGGACGATCTTCTCCAGCCGCTGGTGGCAGATGATGTTTGAATCGGCGAATACCCCGTTTTCCTGGCCGGTAGTCAGCAGGATGGGGGTCATGACGTTGGCGATGTTGGTGAAATAGTTGTCCGGTAGCGCCGCGTAGCGTGGATTGCCGGGCTCGAACTTTACCGGGTCGTGGTTGGTATTCACCATCTTCAGCACGTGGCGGTAGTAATTGACGCTGATACCGCCAAACAAGTCGCCGAGCCGGTTATGGGTTTCCTGCGCCATGTTCTGGTGCAGGAACAGGGCGGGTTTGCCAGCTCCCCACATGAAGCTGAGCATATGGCACTCGCTTGAATCACATTCGTGATGAAACCAGTCCACCCCCATAGCCAGCAGCTTGGCAGGCGACCAGCCTGGTTGGTGTCGCCAGCGTGGATTGACGTATTCGACCCCCAATATGTAATCGCATGCGATAGGCCCCAGGCCCAGCTTGAGTTTGGAATAGGGTGGGACGTTGGCGGTCAGGGCAATGCTGTTGAGAATGGCGCTTTGGATGCTGCCGACCTGCCCAGCCGCGAGGCTCATGCCAAAGGTCAGTGCGCCGACACAGTGGGCGATCACGTGCAGACGCTTATTTCGGCCGATGATCTGGCGCAGCGTGGCGATGGCGGCAGGATGGTCGAACAACGCCAGGTCGTCCAGGTTGGCATGGCCACGAATCAGGTTGTAAGGGAAACGGTTGCTGCCGCGGTGGTCCAGGGTGAAGACATCGGTGTAGCCGTTGTTGAGCAGATACTGCACCAGGTTTTCGTGCTCGGGCATGATGAACATGTCCGAGGAAGTGGTCAGCCCATGAATGATCAGCACTACATCGTTGCACGGAGCGCGGTGAAAGCGTGTCAGATTCAAACCGAATCCGTCGCCGGTGCTGAAGGGGTGTTCGGTAATGCCGGCGCCCCGTACGCCTTCGGTGGTGAAGCGTGCATAGATGCGTGGTGCTTCATAGGGACGGGGAGGGAGTGAGGGACCATAAATCTGCCAGAGTGAACCGGCGAAGAATTCGCCGAATGCAGCAAGGCCGGACAGACTGGTTTTGCCCTGAGCATCAGTCGCGCGTACGGTGCGTAGTACCTTGGCGAAATCAACCACACCCAGGCTGAGTATCCCCGTGGCGAGCAGGTCGGCCTTGGGGGCTTGGTCCGGTGTGATATGTCCGACGAAGAGATTGGTGTACAGCGTGGTGGTGTCATGCCAGAGATCGAAACCGAAGTGGTGCTGGACCTCCTTCTGCCCCGCCAATGTGAAACGATCGCCCTGTTCGTTCACGCAGTAGACACGGTAGTTCATGATCTTGCGGTTGAGGTCGGCTGTGTTCGGCATCAGCATGAAGTGTCCTGATTCCACCTTGGCCTGGCCACCCACCAGCGGGCCTTCGATATAGCCTGTCAGCCTTGCCCCGTGTTCGCTCGATGTTAAAAAGACAGCAAGATCATCGACATCGACATTCACATGGATGGCCAGTGGCAGATTTGCCTTGCGCCCTTCCTCGAATCCATCGGTAAAACTGCTACCACCAAGGCTGGCATAACCACTCATGGTTTCTGCGAAGTGGATCTTGATACCCTGCAACTCGGTGCGCATTGTTCTTTTCCTGTGTCGTTGGCAATGGTAGGGAGAGGGCTATCGTGTGCTGGTTATTTCAGGGAACTGTCGGGTTGCTGTCCGGTAATGCCATGGGCGATCCATTCGGATAGCGCAGTAATCGTGGCGGCGGGGTTAGAGCCGAGCGCACCGGGGACGATGGAACCATCGGCCACATACAGGCCCACATAGCCGAAAACCTGGCCGCGATCGTGTTCCGCTGCACTGACCACCCCTTCGTTGGCGCTATCGGCCAGGGTGCAACCGCCAAGTGGGTGTACAGAGACGTTATGCCGCATCGGCCATAGCCAATTCGGCATGGGCAGGAAGTAACGACCGCCGATAAATTCCTTGAAGCGCTCGCCTATGCCAAGAATGGCGTCGTAGAGCTGCTGGCTGGTTTTTTGCGGCCAGTCGAGGTTGAGAAACCCGGCAGGATTGAGTGAAAAGCGACCATCTGATTTATCGATGCCCATGCATAGCAGTACGGCGCTGTATTGGGTGATGTCCTGGCTCAGCAACTGGCTGATCAGGCTACCCATGCGTTGGCTTTTGTGGCCGGGGTAGAGCGAGCAGATCGCTTCCTTGATGACACTCAGCAGGATCTTGAAGCGGTCCCATGGGTCGAGAACCGGCTCCAGCGTCGCCATGGCCCAGCCGGCATGGGTAGGTACGCTGGCGTCCTCCAGCAGAAAGGCGCGTTCCGGATCGTGGTTCTCGAACAGGTGATGGTCGATGTATTGCGTGATTACGGGTCCATAGGTGGAATTGATCTCCCGTTTTCCATCAAGCGCAAACGACAGAAAATCGCCATTACCCGAGAACCGGTATCCCAGCCGCTGGCTGATGGCAGGAAGGCTGCGGTGGACATCACGACAGCGTAACAGCAGCTCATTACTGCCCAAGGTACCGGCCGATACCACGACACGTTGGGCCGTGGTTGACCCTGCCTTGCCCGAGCCATAGTCCTGGTAATAAACGCGATACCCATGTTCACCGTGTGCTTGTGGGTCATCCTGGCCTGTTGCATTCAGCGGCACAATCCGATCGACCTGGGTTTGGGTTTGCACCTTGGCACCGTGGTACTCACGGGCGGCATGGATGTAATTGAGATCAGTCGAATTCTTGGCATGGACATTGCAGCCGATATCGCATTCACCGCAGTAGGTGCAGGAGGTTTGTATGGCCCCGTAGCGATTCGGCTCCTGCAGGCCTATTTCCAACGGCTGTGCCTGGTTGGCATAGTTGTAACCGTTGCCGAAAAAAACGGCGATATCCGATAGCTTGCTAGGCAGTTTTTGTTCAGCCGCAAAGCGCTGGAATTCAATGGTCCGGAGGATATAGCGTTCATCGCTTTCATTACGATGTGGAGGAATAGGGCGCGCACCCAGTACCGACTGGGCCACGTCGTAATAGGGTGCGAGGGTTTGCAGATTCAGTGTCTTGGGCCAGTACGTTTGAAACACATGGGCAGGAGGGCGTAGGAATACATTGGCGTAGATGAGTGAGCCTCCACCCAGGCCGGCACAGGTGACGGTATCCATACGCGAAAAACTGCGCACGTCGAACATGCCAAGCAAGGCGCCTTTGTTGGTTTTTTGCTGAAGTATCGTGCGGGGGCGTTCGCTGTTATCGTCGGCCGGGCTCCAGAAGTTACTGGCCAGATCGTTAGGACTACGGGGAAACCGACCCTTCGGGTAGGCTTTACCCCTTTCCAGCAGCAAGACCTTGCCTGGCCAGCGTTTGCTTAGCCGGGCGCACATCGCTCCTCCCCCAAAGCCGCTGCCGATGACCAGGGCTTCGTACTCCATTGCAATAGACATGCTCTATCCTTCTTATATTCATCTCTATTCGCAGCAGTCTAGTCAAGGCTAGGCTAGAAGCCAGCGCAAGCGTGCAGTGTTCATCTGCTAGGATTAAGCGCTACCCGGCAATTGCCGCAGGAGCGGCCTACTTTATTTTGATGCAGACCATGCACCCCTCTTCGTCCATCTTGGCTGGCTTCTGGCGCTTGCTGCGAGGTCTGCTGGTGCTTGCTATCTGTGGTGTTGCGATGGCGCAGCAGAGCAAGGGACTGGTGCTGGGTGATGCGGAGGATGAGGGTGTTTCGCTGCTGCCGTATCTGACGGTACTGGAAGACCATAACCAATCATTGTCAATAAAGCAGATACTTGCTGCCGATCGCAGCAATTTGTTTGAATCGCGAGCGGGAACCGGGCGCTCGTTGAATTTTGGTCTTTCACGGTCTGCGTTCTGGCTCAAGCTAACACTGCGTAACGACAGCCGTATGCCTAAGGAGCGATTGATCGAGATCGCCTATGCTCATCACGACAAGGTCGCGCTGTATCAGCCGCAGGCCGATGGACATTATCAGGCCCTGCATACCGGCGGTGATTTCCCCTTTGCAGATAGACCCTATCCGAGCCGATTTTTCGTACTGCCGGTAACGATACCGGCATCCACCGAACAGACGCTTTACCTGCGCATGGCTTCTGATTCGTCGATGGACATTCCCGCCACGCTGTGGACTCACTCAGCGTATGAGCAACACCAGCGGATAGACTACATCGGCCAGGCTTGGTATTTCGGCATGGTGATGGCCATGAGCCTGTTCAATCTGTTGCTCTTTCTTGCCCTACGCGATCGTGCCTATCTGCTTTATGTAGGCTTTGTGACCACGGCTGCTTTATCTCTGGCTTGCTACAACGGTGTCGCCTATGAGTTCCTTTGGCCCGATCTATCTCATTGGTCCAAGATATCGACCATGGTGCTCTTCGCCACCTGCACTTTGTTGTTGGTGCTGTTTGCGCGCAAGCTGATGGAGACTAAGTTATATGTCCCGCGCTTCGATAAATTACTGAAGGTCTTCATCGTCCTTAACCCATTACAGGTAGTGGGCTTAATGATCTCCTTCCGCAGTACGTTGCCGATTGCCATCCTGATCGATTCCGTCTGTATGTTGATGTTGCTGATCGTCAGCATTGCGTGCGTCTTCAAGGGCCAGCGCAGCGCCAAGTATTTCCTGGCGGCGTTCACCTTCCTGATTCTGGCTGCGGCCATGACAGGCATGCGCAGTTTTGGCCTTGTGCCTACCAATTTCCTGACCGTCAACGGTATGCAGTTCGGCTCGGCCTTGGAAATGTTGCTCTTGGCCTTTGCGCTGGCGGAACGTTTCAACGCAATAAGGTTGGAGAAAGAAAAAGCCCAGGCCGAGGCGCTGTCAGTGAACCTTGCACTGGTCGAGACATTGCAATCATCCGAGCGGCTGCTGGAAGAACGTGTCGAGCAGCGTACGCATGAACTCATCGAAGCCAATGACCGGTTGCAGGAACAGGAAATGGCGCTGCGTCATGCCATGCATGTGGCGGAGGATGCATCGCGCTTGAAATCGGAATTCCTGGCCAATATGAGCCATGAAATACGCACCCCGATGAATGCGGTTATCGGCATGGCCTTTTTGGCGCTGAAGACGGACTTGACGGCTAAGCAGCGTGACTACGTAAGCAAGATCCACATTGCAGGCAACTCCTTGCTGGCGGTGATCAATGATGTGCTCGACTTCACCAAGATCGAAGCAGGCAAGCTCGATATGGAGCAGGTCAGCTTTTCACTCGATGAAGTGTTGTCCAATGTCGCTACGGTGACGGCGCAGAAAGCTCAGGACAAGCAGCTGGAATACCTCTTCCAGATTCCACCAGAAGTCCCCAGGCAGTTGATAGGTGACCCCTTGCGTCTAGGACAGGTGCTGATCAATCTAGCAAACAATGCCATCAAGTTTACTGAGGACGGAGAAATCCATCTGAGTTGCCGGGTGGTGCGCCAGACGCAGGCAGAAGTTACGCTGGAATTCGTAGTGCGCGATACCGGGATAGGGATGACGGAGAGCCAGGCCGCCAACCTCTTCCAGCCTTTTATGCAGGCTGATGGCTCCACGACACGCAAGTACGGCGGTACCGGCTTGGGTCTTGCGATTTGCAGGCGGCTGGTGAACATGATGGGGGGCGAGATTGGTCTGATCAGTTCCTCTGGCAAGGGCTCAACCTTCCATTTCTCCAGTTGTTTTGGCCTCGCCAGTACGGTTCTTCCCATCAGTTCGGCCAATTTGCAGGCCTGGAAGGGCCTGCATGCCTTGGTGGCTGACGACAACCATGTTGCCTGCGAGATATTGGTCGACGCGTTGCAAACCTTGGGTATTCATGCGGAAGTTGCATATGATGGCGCCGAGGCGTTGCAGATTCTGCGGCAAGCAGACGATAAACGTCCGTACCAACTGTTCTTCTGCGACTGGAAGATGCCGGAAATGGATGGTCTGGAGGTAGCCAGCCAACTTCATACGTTGCACTTGCGGCATAGGCCGCATTTTATTCTGGTGACAGCCTTCGGGCGCGAAGAAGTACGCCAGCAAGTGGAGTTTACTGTGGTGGACGGCATCATGACGAAGCCGATCAACCAAGCAAGCCTGGCTGAAACCTTAGCTACGGTGTTGCAGTCGCCAGTACGGGTGGCGATCCAAATGCCAGGTTTGCAGGAGAGCGCACCGCGTTGGGGTGGGGAACGCATCCTTTTGGCTGAAGACAACGAGGTAAATCAACAGATCGCTATCGAATTGCTGCATAGCGAGGGATTGCAGATCGATGTTGCCGAGACAGGTGCCGAAGCGTTGACCATGCTGCAGACGCAGCCTGCCGACTACTACAAGCTGGTATTGATGGATGTGCAGATGCCGGAAATGGATGGCCATGAGGCAACGTTGCAAATCCGCTCGATGGCCCGTTTCAACGACCTACCTATTGTGGCGATGACCGCGCATGCAATGGTGGAAGAGCGTGAGCGTTGCCTGCTGGAAGGTATGCAGGATGTGATTACGAAACCGATTGATCCGATGCGCATGTTTCTGACTTTGGAAAAATGGTTGCCACCAAGTAGCGCTAAGACTGAAACCAGCCCGACTTCACCTCAGGAGACCAGTACCGTGTCCGTAGAACCAGAACCAGCGGTACCTTCCCCAGAACCTGATCCCACTGCCAAGACGGAAGTGGTATTGAAAGGCTTCGATACTGAAACTGCATTACGTCGTATGGGGGGGCGGTTGGAGTTTTACCACCGTATGCTGGCCAAGTTGCCAAAAACGCTGGGTAATAACAGTGCCGCGCTGCATGCCGCCTTGGCAGATGCCGATCGGGCAACGGCGGAACGTATTGCACATACTACGTTGGGGGTGGCAGCCAATGTTGGTGCGGTGGAGCTGGCGGATATCTCCCGTACGCTTGAACAGGCATTGCACGATGGCAATGAAACCTCTGTGATGCTCACCGACTTTGATACTTGTCTTGCCGGTGTACTGGCCCAGATAGAAGTTAACTTTCCTTTTTCGACCCACTAGTAGTGTATGGGCAGCGCAACCAGGTAAACGGTCCGCTTGACGCCAGCTGATTAGTAGAGAGAAAATCAGCGCTCCCTTCCCATCTACAAGGAGAAAGCGATGGATAAATTTGACCTCTTCTCTCTCCCTCTGTCGATCGCTGCCTGAGAACACGTTCAATTTCCAAAGCGCCTCTTGATAGCGCCGCTAGAAATCGTGTGTCAATTGAGTAAGCTCTTCGCAACCTAGCGGATTTCTTACTGGCATTTTCGTTCCGATATCTTCGCAGTATGTGTTGCGCCTCGTAAGGGGTTGCCTGCGATAGATACTGGACGTGTTCCAAGCCGCTCTCGTTCCTTGCTTGTGTCTGCCTGTGGGTAGATCTGCTGCAGGGGCAATCTAGGACCTCACCTTCGCTGCGTTGCTCAAAGCATCGCTCCGGTTTTGTGCTGCGCTGTACCCTGCTAGTGATCGTGAACAAGTTCTCGAAACCTGTTCAAGGTCTTGTAAAGCAAACCTTGTTGGGCCTGATGTGCTGTTCAGTACACCTTGTAAAGGTGATTTCGAACAATACCCAGATAAGGTGCTTGTAACAGGGTTTGTAAGCAGATTTTCAGCGTTGAGGTTCCATGAAGTCCTTTGCAATGCTTGTCAGTAAGTCTGGAACGTAGTCCGCGCCTCGCTCGATCGACTTTCATTTTTGTTCCGTTCCATGTGCATTTTGCAGCATGGCTTGGCCGATGCATGGCGTCGGCAACTGGCACCAATGACGATGCTCGATTCGAAGTCATTTGTGCCTCTTCTGGATGATGAGACAAATGAACGAATTCGATTTCGAGACGTTGTATGCGATTGGTTTAAATCATGGCATGGCCAGCCAATGGTTTACTCAGGCAGAGGCCCAAACCAGCAGTCTGATGCGGGTGACAGAGGTGCAACGTGACTGGTTGCAAGTACACGACGGCCACGTTGAGCATGCGGCCCGCGTTATGCCGGCACTGGTGGCGCAGCTGCATAACGCAGGGTCAGGTTTGGCAGTGGGGGATTGGGTTGGCGTAAAGGCACATGCACACGAGGAGTGGTGGGTTCATTCCCAACTGACGCCACAAAGTCATTTGGCCCGCCGTGCTAACGATGGGCGTCGTCAACCGCTGGCCAGTAATGTCGATACAGCATTTCTGGTGATGGGGCTGGACCATGACTTCAATCTTCGCCGCCTGGAGCGTTACCTGGCCTTGGTGCAGGCAGCCGGTGTGATGGGCGTGGTGGTGCTTACCAAAGCCGATATTGGCCACGATGTTGATGCGCGTATGGCCGAGTTGCATGAACGTCTGCCACGCAATGTACCGGCCTACGCAGTCAATGCATTGGCGCCGGAAACGCTAGCGGAACTGGTGCCCTGGCTGGGGAGGGGGCAAACCCTGGTGCTGTTGGGGTCATCAGGTGTAGGGAAATCGACGCTGACTAATACCTTGAGCAACAGCATTGCCCAGCAGACTGGTGGACTGCGTAAGGGCGATGGAAGGGGGCGGCACACCACGACAGCCCGGTCATTGCACTTTTGTCCGGCAGGGGCCTGCATTATCGATACGCCCGGTTTGCGCACTTGGCGGCCCGATGCTGATGTCGACAGTCTGGCTGCGACTTTTGACGATATCGAGGCACTAGCGCAGTTCTGCCATTTCCGTGATTGCCAGCATGGTGACGAACCGGGTTGTGCAGTTCGAGGTGTAGTACCGGCAGACCGGCTGCTTAATTATCAAAAATTATTACGTGAAGTTCGCCGTAGCCAACAGACCCCACTGGAGCGCAAAGCGCAATTGGCAAAGTGGAAAGTGATTGGTAAGGCCGGCAAGCAACGTAATCAAGAAAAACGACGAGGAAATTTATGATTATTCAATGGCGATTAGAAATGGCACGAAAGGACATCGACGTGATCCGTGCCATAAGCGAGAGAATCCGCAGTAGGGCGGTCAATGCTGGCGTTGAAAACACTGAACGTGACTTGCAGAGCGTACGTAATGAGAAACATGCAATGCAGGCTGATTCGCTGACATTTAAGTATTGGTAATACTAGGAATCTATTTACGATCTATCACTGCTGCGACGTAAGATTGTGAACAGGTTCTAAAGCGCTCTTCGGCGCAACAACTGAAAAGCCCCGATGATGGGGCTTTTCCTTTTTGTAGCAGCACATATAAGCCCTGATCACAGCTGCGTAGTGAGATCATGAACAGGTTCTTAGGGTTTCGACTTGGCTAGGCGCTCCCGTTCTGCTTCCAGAATATAGCGTTGAATCAGGTTCTGTGCAGGCGCGCCCAGATGGATGAATTGGGCACCGGTACGTGTCGTGCGGATGCCATTGCGTAGCGTGATGTCGTAGACATCCCGAATCTCGATATCGGCAACCAATGTACCAAGCTTAGGCAGCTCAATACGAACACCGCGGTACTTCACGCCAGGCCGCAGCAAAAGACCGGGCATATAGCCAAGAATGCCGAGCCCTCCCACGCTTAAATCGACCAGATCAATCTCCACCTCATCGCCTTGTACCGGGACGAAGCAGGACAATGGGGCGACTTCCAAGGTCATGAGCCGGTAGTACGCGCGCCTTTGCTCGGAAGACTGGGTGGGTTGGCTCATTGGTGGGTTCCAAATTGGTGGCTACTTGGAATTGTAGTGCAGGGCTTGAGAACTGGCTCAAAGCCCGCTGCGCGTCAGCGATATACGTTGAAAAATAAAACACCCCGCTTGAAGCGGGGTGTGGATTCAACAGCGGGAATGCTGCGAAATTTTTAGAACAGGTGAATCAGGCCTGTCGTCCAAGCGCTATTCTTGCGTGCAGTAAGAGATTGGCCTGCGGAGGTTTCAAGTTCGGAATAATTGACAGAATTTTTGTCATTTTTAGCTTGCGTAAACTCGGTGTAGACAATGCTGCGCTTGGACAGCGGGTAGTCAACTCCTAGCGCCCAGTAGGTGCCGCCTGTGTCATTCTGCGTTCCCGAACTTTTGATATTACCCAGCTTGGTAAAGCCAAGGCGTGCGGTCAGATCACCAAATGGATGTGTCAAAACAGTGATGAAAGTATTCCGTTTAAGGGATAAGCCATTGGTGTTGATTTGGGAACGACGCAGGGCAATTTTCAGATTGGTATGGGTAGGTAAGGTGTAACCACCACCGAATAAGTAATTTTTGATCTTGGTACCGGCGTCCGTAGCTTTGGAGCCATCGGCAATTTCAACAGCCAAGTCTTTTTGGTCTTCAAACGCGAACACAGCGGTAATTGGACCACCCTCATAGTCCACAGCGCCAATCACTGCGCGAGGGGAAGCGCCAGTCGTCTTACCTTCCATGTCTGCATATTGCAGCTTGCCGGTAATCCCCGACATGGTGGGGGATTCATAGGCAATGCTGTTATTGATTCGATAATAGGCTCCGTCGATCAGGAGGCTGTTGATCATGGTCGAGTTACCGTTGAAGCCGTCAAAGCCTTCCTGCGCCAAGTCAAAGTAGGTCTTGCCACGACCCAGTTTGGCTTTACCCCAGCTTTCATCTTTCAAGCCCAGCCAGCCTTCGCGATTGGCAAAGCCTGCTTTGCTGGCATCATCCATACCCACTTTGCTTTCGATCTGAAAGAAAGCCTTCATGCCGCCATTCAGGGCATCCTCACCTTTGAAACCGATGCGTGAACCTGTGTCTTCCACCAGCATCCGGGTGGTGACACCATCGTTGGCCCTGGTAACAGCAAGTTGGGCGATACCATAGACTGTGACAGTGTCTGCAGCATGCACGGCCTGAGCAGTGGACAGACCTGCAAGAACAACAGCAATCGCAGTGAGTTTCATTCGGGAGCTCCTAGTGATTTTTGTGATGCATCAGTGAATGGCGGCCCGGCAGGCCAAGCTGAAGCTTACTTTGGTAGGCCATTGTTCGGCGTGATTGCATCAGGACTGCATTAGGGAAATCCCATGTCGGTATTGTTTTAATATATTTGATGCAAAGAATTATTGTGATGCGGATATGTGCCACAAAGGCTTGCTGGCTGGTGCTTTCAGAGGATTTTCCTTGGGTGTATCGGGGGATTGCCGGCAAGGAATTACGCTTTATTTCCAGCGTATCTTATGGGCTATTTGTGTTGCATAAATGCAAGTTGTTGCATTAATGATCTGGATAGATGTGCCTACAGCATAGATGCTGTACCCAGCATGCTGTGTATAGTTTCCCCAGAGCTTCCTAAGCTACGGGTTGCACGGCATGGTGGTGAGTGGGAGCCAATAAAAAAGAACCACTTAAGTACGGTTCGTTTTATTGCAGTACTGGGTGACAGATCGTGAGCAGGTTTTCAGAAAAGGCTTGGCGGATCAATCAGCGGTAGCCGCTCACCAGGGTCTTGGCGGTAGAACTGGCGCAGCTGTTCGTAAATGGTTGGGTATTGGTCGTGTACCAGATGCGGAAGCTCGAAGAAGTATTCCGACAATACGGCGAAGAATTCAGCAGGGTTCTCCGCGGCATAGGGGTCGATAGGTACTGTTTCGCCACGAGCTAATCGCCCGGTAAAGTCGACATAGCCGGTTTCAAAAGCGCGTGTCCAATCGGTGGCATGCATGCTGGCATGCAAAGGGGGAAAGCCGTTCGCAGTACCATTCAACATATCCAGCTTGTGCGCACATTCGTGGATGACGACATTTCTGCCATCCAGAATCGGTCCACGCTGGGCATCGGGCCAAGCCAACAATATCGGCCCATCCTGACGAGCCTGACCTGCCAATACCCATTCACCTTCATGCACCAAACCTGCTTCATCACGCCATGGGGTACGGTTGACGAAGGCATGTGGGTACAGAATCACCTCGTTCCAGTCTGCGTATGCCTTGTCTCCCAGATTGATGATGGGCAGGCAAGCTTGCGCGGCAATTTGCAGCAATCGGCGCTGGCTGAGGGCGAAACCTTCTACGCCATGGAATGCCTTGTTAGTCAGGAAGTGACGCATACGGGCTTCCAGCCGCCACCACTCGCAGTCGCCCAGGCCTGATAACAAGGGCATTTGCCGGCCAAGCTCGGGCCAAGCCGGGTGGGCAAGCGGGTCGGGAGGCGGTGTACGGCGCAGCAAGTTCAGCATGAGGGGCTCATCTAATCTGGCAACAACACTTAGAACAGATTCTTAGATGCTGCCAGTTGCTGTAATCTCAACTGTCACTTGTAATTATACCGATCCAACCATCTTGCAGCCATTGGCTTAGGAGTGTCACCGCGCGATTGGGCACTTCTTCGGCTGAATGCCACGACAGTAGGGCAGAACACGCATCACCAAAGGTTTGTCCAGCTTGCATGCTCAGTAACAAGGCTGCTTCATCGTCCGCGAGGGAACGGTAACAAGGCTGCAATGCCTCACGCCAGACAGCCCAACGGCTCGGTACGGCTTGCGGAGGGGGAGGAGATTCGTCGGCATCGAGTGCCCGCCAGATTGCGACGGTATTCCATTTAAAGACCATCACACGCAAGCCAGGGTGCCAGATGGGGCGCAGATTTGGCCAGTCGTCATCTGCCAATGTACCAAGGATAGTCACACCGGTGGTTGGCGAATCGGCTGCATCGAAGGCTAACCCTAAAGCCCACTCAAATTGGGCCAGTTCTGCAAAAACGGGGACATCGGCATACGGTGCTTGGCTGGCAAGCAGCGTGGGCAACTGGTCGCCAAACCATCGGATATTGGGTTGGCGTGACGGCTGTGTATCGAGATAGCAGCGCGTCAATGTCAGGAAATCGTTGTCGCCCAGCAGCAGGTGCAGCTTGGGGTAGTTGCTGCGCAACGCTTCGTCCAGCCGCAGGAGGTAGGCATCTGCATAGATACCTAACCGCACGTGGCGAGGGACACTGGTGGTCTCTATGATCACATCATCCAACAGGTCATCACCCTGGCGAATGGCTGTGGCAACTCTGCGTTGCAGTGTGGCGAGCGACATGTTCATACCACCACCTCGGCAGCAATGGCGCGGGCAATATCCAGTTCTTCCAGCAGGGTGGCGAGTGGCGGAATGTTGTCGTCACGTTCGATCATGGTGGCTACGCCGGGGAAACGTTTGGCTGCTACTCGGTAGAGGTCCCATACAGCGGGTGGCACCGGGGTATCGTGTGTGTCGATCAGATACTGGCCGCGATTCGCATGGCCCGCCAGATGTATCTGCCGTACACGCTCGGTGGGAATAGCCGCCAAATAGGCCAAAGGGTCGAATTGGTGATTGACGCTGCTGACATATACATTGTTCACATCGAGCAGCAACAGGCAGTCCGCCCGCCTCGCAACTTCGGTCAGGAATTCCCATTCCGGCATCTCATCAATGCTGTAGCTCAGATAGCTCGATACATTTTCGATGAGCATGCGTTGGCCTATGGCGTCCTGCACGCGGGATATTCTTTCGGTGACATGGGTGATTACCGCTTCGGTATAGGGCAGGGGCAGAAGGTCGTGCAGTTTGACGCCATCTACGCCTGTCCAGCATAGATGATCCGACACCCACATAGGCTCAAGCCGATTGACCAATGCACGTAGCGACTTCAGGTAGGTTGCGTCAAGCGGGTCGGTACCGCCCAAGGACATGGCTACACCATGCAATGCCATGGGGTAATCGATACGTAAGCGGTCCACGAAGTGCAGCGGTCTACCGCCGGGCACCAGATAGTTGTCTGATAAAGCTTCCAACCAGTCGACACAGCCTGGTGCGGCCAACAAGTCTTGGTAATGGTCGGGGCGTAGGCCCAGGCCGAAGGCTGGGCTAGGCGTTTTTGGGGCATTCATGATGGATGTGCAGCTGGCAAGTTTCAGATGCTGAGGCGTGTGGAAACGGTCCTGCTACGCAATCCAATTAGTTAGGACATGCGCGGCAAGACCGTATTTACTGCTTATTCCTTCACTTCTTTGCCGCCCTTGGCTTTGCATTCCTTGGCGCTGGTTTCTACCCAGCCATGGCCTTTGCAGCTGTTTTGGCCTTTGCATGCACTTTCAGCTGTTTTGCAGCTCGACGTACCTTTGCAGCTGTTGATGCCTTCGCATTTCACTTTGGCGCCAGCTTTTTCAGCAGCGAGTGTTGGTGTGGCGCTAAGGGCGAGGGTGGCAACGGCAGCAGCGGCAAAGGCGGCGGAACTGAATTTCATAGTGAATCTCCTTGTTGGGGTAGATGAAGCACAGCGCTTCTGCTTCGTTGGTCGTACGGCTGCGCTGCGTCTTACACCTTAGGTGAGAAATTCTTGAACCGCTAGGGTCTGTTGACGTTTCACATAGGTAGCCATAGAAACCCACAGGCCATGGCAACCATGCTTTCATAGTTCCGTTTCAGTTTGTCGAACCGGAACGCCACTGCACGGTAATGCTTCAGCCTCGC
>NZ_JBQXDJ010000035.1:0-46429 GCF_052601015.1 Chitinimonas violaceus
GTTACTAAGCTCAATCGGCTACGTGCCACCAGCAGAAGCGGAGACAGCTTATTACCGACAGCTAAACGAGCAGGCACAGTTCGCCTGTCTCTAACAACTGAGCCTCCACGAAAACCGGGGGGATTCACTACGAGAGTGTGGTGCTCGACCCGGAAGGGAATCGGATCGAGATCACCATCTAGCTTAGGCGTTTTGAACACCCTATCGCTGGCGCGCGGTAGGCCGTACTAAACAGCTAAGGACTGGTTCAAAGTCTAGCGAGCTAGGGCAAGACAAGGCGAAAACAGCCGAGGAAGCGGAGTTTACTCATGCTAAATGAGCATTCCGAGGATGTTTTTAACGCCGTATTGCTGACGCGTAGCAGACTGTAGGCAGGTGTTAAGGGGTTGGACAACCGTTGGTAAGATCGGGAATCCCCGGAACCGGGTTAGCTAAGCTGCTGCTTTCGCATTGCTTGACTGAGCCACCATGCGTGGTGCCCCCAAAAGTATGCATGCCTTTGTTACTGGCGGCGGTGACTGCGGCGCCGGTCTGGTCATGGTTGAAATTCATTGCCACATTCGCGGATACATTCAGGGTAAATTCTTCCAGTACATAGTCCCCAACAGGGAAGTATGCAGTCCGTGCCGTTGGGACTGCGGTAAAGCCCACCTTCCCTGCGTTGGCATTGAGTGGCGCCATAACGGTTAGTGCCAGTATTGAACCCATGATGACGACTTCAGTTTTCTTCTTTAAATCGATTTGAGACATTGGAAATTCTGATTGAAAAGGTAATAAGCAGCGTGCGCTGCTTTTATGTAGTAAAGGAGGGGAGCAATTGAATGCCAGAGGTACTCGCCCTGGTTGGGGTATCCCCGTTTCGAAGGGGCGGCAGTAAAGCATCGTTGCCTGGTAAGCTCAACAGAGATCGGTTTATCCGGTCTGTTCAACCCGATACATGGTGTGGCCCATAGTAGGGTGGTCATCTAGCCATAGTCCGATCTATTTATCATCTTGTGTATTTCCCTTTCCTTGGTTACCCGTACGTAAATGCGGCACTGGCGTTATGGGTTGCTGCTTGCCATTATCCGGTCACCTGTTCTGGAGTTTTTTCGTGACCTTGCTATCGCAATCTGTCGTCTTACTGGCCTCGGCGGTGATCGCCGTACCTTTGTTGAAGCGGTTTGGCCTAGCTTCTGTTCTGGGGTATCTGGCAGCCGGGGTCGCAATCGGGCCTTGGGGATTGGGTCTGATCGGGGACCCGACCGCTATTTTGCATGCCACCGAATTTGGGGTGGTGCTGCTCTTGTTCATCATCGGTTTGGAGCTGCAGCCTTCACGCTTATGGGTATTGCGTCGTGCCGTGTTCGGTCTGGGGGGCTCACAAGTGCTGCTGACCAGCCTGGCATTGGGGTTGATTGGCTGGCTGCTTGGGCTCAATGCAACAGCAGCTACCGTGGCAGGTTTGGCATTGTCGTTGTCTTCCACAGCGTTTGTGCTGCAGATGTTGGCGGAGAAGAACCAACTGACCAGCCGGCATGGCAGGGATGGCTTTGCGGTTCTGTTGTTTCAAGACTTGGCGGTTATTCCGCTACTTGCCATTTTGCCGTTAATGTCCCCAGCTGTTCAGGCAGTGAGCCGACCCTCTGCCTGGGTATCGATCGGGGCGGTACTTGCGGTGGTGATTGGCGGGCGCTACTTGTTACGACCAGCCTTTGCTTTGGTAGCGCGGGCTAAGAGCCATGAAATATTCGTCATGGCAACGCTGTTGCTGGTCATGGCGATGGCCTGGGGGATGGAGGCTGCCGGTTTGAGTATGTCGCTAGGTGCTTTCCTGGCCGGGGTGCTGCTGGCAGATTCGGAATACCGCCATGAACTGGAAGCCAATATCGAACCCTTCAAAGGCGTACTGTTGGGACTCTTTTTCGTTGCGGTAGGAATGGCAGCGAATCTGGGACTGCTTCGGGCTCAGCCTTTGGTGGTATTGGGTTTGGCCCTGGGGCTGATGTTGCTCAAGGCGCTGGTACTCTATCTGATAGCTCGCGTAGCAGGCTTGGAAGGTCCTGCAGGCCGCAGGTTGGCAATCTATCTCGCACAGGGTGGTGAATTTGCTTTTGTGTTGTTGGCCGTCGCGGTCAGCCAACAGCTGCTTGATACAGCAACCGCCGAGTTGTTAATCATGACGGTGACGGTATCTATGGCGCTGACGCCACTATTTGTCACGGTGCATGAGCGGTGGATAGCGCCGAGGCTCGAACGCAAGCCGCCAAGGGACTTTGACGAGATCAATGTAGAGCAACATCGCGTCATCGTGGCAGGCTTCGGTCGTTTCGGGCAGATCGTTGCCCGGGTGCTTAGAACACGTAAGATTCCTGTCACCGTGTTGGAGGCGAATCCTGAACAAGTCGATTTTGTGCGGCGCTTTGGGAACCGTGTCTACTATGGCGATGCTTCCCGAGTGGAGCTGTTGCGCGCTGCGGGTGCTGACAAGGCTGAGATATTAGTGCTGGCAATTGATGAAGTTGAATCTTCGATCAAGGCTGCGGAAACGGCACGGAGACATTTCCCCAACCTACGAATCTATGCCCGTGTGCGCAATCGCTTTCATTACTACCGTCTGAGGGACTTGGATGTGGAAGTGGTGACGCGTGAGACCTTTGCATCCAGCCTGGAACTGGCTGGTAGTGTGCTGGCAGGATTGGGCGGCTCCCAGGAAGTGGTGGATGAGACACTGACAGCTTTCCGGCAGCATGACGAGGATTTGCTGGAGCGTCAGTATGCGGTACGCCACGATGAAACCCAGATGATCCAGACCACACGCGATGCTGTGATCGAGTTGGAGGCGTTATTTGAGTCGGATTGTCGAAATGAAGCCAAGGCAGAGCATAAACCTGCCTAGTCGGATCAATAGCAGCAAAAAACAGGCAGCCATGGCTGCCTGTTCTTTTCAAACCTGTTCAAAGTCTGCTGCGGGTGGCAGGAAGATTGTGGGCAAGTTTATTCTCCTGCGCTTTCGTTCAGCGCCACTATCCAAGTCTCAACTTCTGCAGCAGCGCACCATTCACGCATTACCGGCAGTGCCAGCATGTGATCTATCCAGATCTTGGTCTGTTCTGGTACGGGTAGATTATAGGTACGGCACCGTGTGGCTACGGGTACATACATGGCATCCAGGATGCTGAATTCACCCATGAGGAATGGGCCCTGTGTGGCAAAGCGGCTACGCAGGTTTTCAACCATGGTGGTAAAACGCGCCAAGTCGCGTTCCACGTCCGGATGGCGTGGTTTGGGCGGCTTGACTTTGCGTACATTCATTGGATGGTGGGTGCGCAGGGCTGAGAAGCCGGCATGCATTTCTGCCGCCAGTGCACGCGCTTCAGCGCGGTGGGCACGATCTTCAGGCCACATCTTGTACTGCGGGTACTGTTCTGCCAGATATTCGCAGATGGCAATGGACTCCCAAATGGTGATAGGGCCATCAATCAGGCAGGGGACCTTGCCAGTTGGCGCATAACGTCGAATCTGCTCAGCAGTGTTTGCCTCGTACAGCGGGATCAGTATCTCCTCAAATGGGATGCCAAATTGCTTGAGTAGTATCCACGGCCGCAACGACCAGGAAGAGTAAGCCTTGTTGCCTATCACCAGTTGAAGCATTACATAGTTCCTATATGAGCTTTTCGAGATCGGGGCTAAGAACCAGTTCAAGGTCTGTCGCGAGCAGTTGTCAGCAGAGTGCAGAGCAGCGCAGAAACCGGAATGTACTGTTGTACATGAGGATTTCGAGCAGCACATAAGCCCTGATCACAGCTGCATAGCAAGATATTGAACAGGTTCTAATGATGTCCCCTTGAGGCAAACTACATATTGCGATGCTGCTTACGTAACATGAGGTATCGATCGCGGGCCCGACCCTGCGCGAGAATCATCGGTGCAATCGCTTCCAAGGCCATAGGCCGCCAACCGAGAAGGGGGGCGAAACCGGCGGGGTCTATGGTATCGACCTTGAGCGAGGCCAGATTATCTCGAGTCAACGGTGGCCTGGGCAGGATAGACATGGCAGCAGCCTGCAGCTGGCCAAACCAGTCGGGCACGGCAATGACCGGCCTTGGTGTCCCAGCGGTCTTGCCGGTGTATCGCATGAGTTCCTGCATGGTGTAGACCGTTGGGCCGACCAGGCTGAGCGTTTGGTTACGCAGGTTGTCGTCTTCCAATGCATGAATGAAGGCACGGCTGACATCCTCTACCCAAACGGGCTGTGTACGTGACGACGCGCCAGCCAGCGGTACAAATGGCGCTACTTTGAGCAGACTGGCGAACAGGCTGAGAAAGCATTTTCCAGAGCCGAAAATCACTGAAGGACGGAATATCGTCCAGTCCAGATCGCAGTTGCGAACTTGCGCTTCGGCTTCTCCCTTGGTCTGCAGGTAAAGAGATGGCCCCATTGCATTGGCACCCAAGGCACTCATATGCAGATAACGCTGCACACCAGTTTGTTTCATGGCGGCGATGATTTTCTCGGGCAACTCGACATGGGCCCGGCGAAATTGCGTCTGATTACCATGCAAGGTGCCCACCAAGTTGATGACTGCTGCATGCCCAGGCACCAGTTTTGTCAAAACCCTCGGGTTGTGTACATCGGCATTGATCACAGTGACGCCGGGTAAGGGAATCAGATCTTCTCTGACTTTCTCACGATCCCTGCTGGGCAAGGTGACGGTATGGCCGCGCGCCACCAGACGCTCAACCAGACTCAGACCAACAAAACCGGTACCGCCGATGACCAGAATCGGGGCGTTGCTAGGGATGGGCATTGGTGCTTCCTCGTAAGTAAGTACCTGTTCACGATCTTACTGTGCAGCCATGATCGGGGTTCATGTGCTGCTCTAGATACATTCCGGTTCGTGTGCTGCGCTTCACCGTGCTGATGGCTGCTCGTGACAGATCGTCAAAAGCTGCTTTTAAACTTGGTTCACGAACTTTACATGTGTAACTTTGACAACTGCTTAAGGGTTGTGAGCAGCTAACAAAAACCAGCAAAGTGGTTCTGGCTAGGCGCACAAACGTAGACAGTACGTAGGTACGGCAAGTTTGCGCAACAACGCCAGAAGGGTTTTGTTAGCTGCCCCCTAAGGTGTGTCGTCTAATGGGACATCATTACCACTACGCCCCGGCACAATACCCAGACGTCTCTTCAATGAAGTTTCTCCCTGGCCGAAGGCTTGTGAGTAGTAAATGGCGTTCGCCATGACCTTCTTTACGTAATCGCGCGTTTCCGCGAAGGGAATGCTTTCGGCGTAGATTGCACCTTCCAAGGGGCGTGATGCTCGCCAAACGCGCGCACGGCCAGGGCCGGCATTGTACGCGGCGGTGGCCAGTACCGGCTGGTCGCCCAGGCTGTCCAGAACGTGCTTCAGATAGTAAGTGCCGAGCTGTACGTTGGTACCGATCTCATTGACTGCAGCGGGGCTGTAATTACGCATACCGATCTTTTTTGCCACCCAGCTCGCGGTAGCTGGCATAAGCTGCATCAGACCTTGTGCACCGGCTCCAGACTTCGCCACGCTGATGAAACGACTCTCCTGGCGGATCAGGCCGTAGATCCAGGCTTCATCAAGATCGATCTGCCGGGCATAGACCTGCGTGGTTTCACGATAAGGCGCCAAAAAGCGCAGGCTGAAGTCATGCAGGTCTTTGGTGCGTTCCGCCGAGTAGATAGCCCGGTCGTACCATTGGGTTTGACGGGCGACTTCTGCCGCAGCCAGCAATTGGTTGTCGTTAAGGCCGCGCATCCCCCAATTCCATTCACGGATGGCTTCGTTACGCCACTCCAGATTATTCAGCGCCAGCGCCCGTTCTACCGATGGCAGTTGGCGAATGGCTTGCAGGTCTGCAGAGCTAGGTTTGTAGACGGTACGACTGGGTTCGGCCATTGGACCGATTTCTTCCCTGGCCAGGAGGCCGTAGAAGTTATGCTGACCGGCGAGTTCAACATAGCGCCGGTTTGCTTCAGGGATCTGGTTTGTTTGGGCAAACGCACGGGCACGCCAGTATTGCCAAGCGGGATCCCGTTGTTTCTCTGCGGACATGGCATCAATGCCGTTGGCCACCCCAGTCCAGTTACCGGTACGCAGGGCTGTCCGTACATACCAGTCCCGGGATTCATCATCCAGTTGCTGTAGGTTCTGCCCACGTTGGTAGTAGTCCAACGCTTCGTCACGCAACTGGCGGGCGGCATGGTAGCCAAGTCGACTCCAGGCATAGCGCCGGTCGGTATCGGGCAGTTGGCTTGCTACTTTCTCGAGCAGCGCTCTGCCTGTGTCGGCACTGGTCCGGCCAGCCCGGCTGATAGCAAAAAGGGCAAGTTCACGACCACCCCGGCTGTTTAGAGAGAGGTTATTGATGGCTTTGGCTGGATTACTCGCGACAGCTTGCAAGCGCTTTCGGTCGATACCGCCTGCACTACCGATACGAGCCGCCAACTGAGCAGCAAAATCAGGATTATTAGCTTCAAGCACAAGGCGAATACGTTGCCATACATCGTCTTGCTGCAAGGTGCCGTTGGCGAACAAGGCGTCGAAAACAGGTATGCAGGCTTCGTTAAGGCCACGCGCCGTGAACCAGAGTGGCCGCCCTTCGCGCACAACCAATTTGGTGTCATTGCGTTGCAGCGCAAATTGCAGGCGATAGCAATGTAATTCGCTACCGCTTTCCCAATTGATGAGCTTGGGCCACTCCCGTTCAAACAACGACCACTGGCCGCGTTTACCCAGGCTCTTCAGCCATTCCCCTCGTAGGCGTTCGGCAAGGTAACTGCCTGCATAGTGATCCAGAAAGAAATTCAGCTCGGATTCGGGCATTTCATCGATTTGCGCCGAGATGATCCAATAACGGGGATACATTTCCAGCGCCGTACCATCCGTACGGGAGGTAAGTTCAGCGACTCTGTCGAGCTGGCCGGCCCGGCTGTAATCACGGGCCTTGAGCATATCGTCGATAAGTGCAGCGCGTGGCGTCAGTGCAATGAGGCCAAGCAACAGCGGAGAAAGAAGCGGAAAGAACGATTTCATAATGAGGAATGGCTTGCCTGATGCGGTTTTCAGCGAGCTTAGCACACGATGTTTCGCGCCTACGTGCATAAACAGTAACTTATGTGTAGTTCTGTTCGTGCAGTCGGGCGAAACGTAGGTGGCTGCTGCTGCGCGTGAACTTATCGGGCGCAGTAAAATTAAAGCTAGCAGAGCACAGCGCTACTGCAACAAAGGGGACGGTTATATGGCTAACGTTAACTGCCGAGAGTCGGCCCCCAGTCAGCGGGCAGCTGTTCGTGATAGATCATGAACAGGGATTAATGGAATGCATCGTCATGTTGGTCGAGTCTGAAACAAGATTGATTCTCCAAGGGGGCGGTATGAACGAGCCGCTTCAGGTCACTGTTGCAAGTGGTGGGTTGCTGATTGATGTCGTACGGGAACTGGCACGTGATGGTCGGTTACCTTTGTATTGGCGGTGCGGGCAGGGTACTTGTGGCGCATGTCTGGTTTATTTGGAACATGACGCCCAGCCAGGGGTGCTTGTGATGAGCGGCAAGGAACGCAATGTTCTTGCGCGTAAACAGTTGCTGGATGAAGCGCAACGGCAGACAGCAGGTTTACCTGATACCCCGGATCTGCCGCGGCTTGCTTGCCATGTGCGTCTTCCTCCTGGGGTATTTCGGGTGACCTGGTAGTCACTATGCTTTCCTGGTAATTCCCCATTTAAGAACTGTTCACGATTGTTACGTCGACCTGATTTGGGTCGATGCGCTGCTCGCAAGCACAAGCGAGAAGGAAAGCCAACGTGCTGTGTATTTTTCCCGTTCCATTCACCATCTGCTGAACTTGGGATATCCCGGTTCGGCGGGTTGCGTTTAATGGCTGGATGACGTGTGTCGGCAACTGATCGTGAAAGAGGTGAATTGGAATTAGGTGCTTTATGCCAAATGTTATATGCATATTCTCGTAGAGACATGTGGCAAAGCACTAAGTTTTCATGCATAAAAAGTTTTTATAAAACAAAAGATTAAAAAGCATTAGTGTTATATGTTGTTATCATGCACTGAATATTGTTGTAGTTAAGTTACAGTCGAATACTCATATATTGTTACAACTTCCGAATACGCATACATTGAATCCACATACAGATCGGCGTTAGACCGGTCTCTTCCCCGCCGTGTGGTTATTTACGCAAGAGCGGGTAGATCCCTCGACATATTGCTGCTTCAAGTCGTCGTACCTTTTGTACGGCAAACCGATTTTGTCTTGGCCGCCAAGAGTTAGTTCTCTTGTGGTCGTCGGAGGGTTGCGCATGTTGTTGTCGTTCCTATTTGCTGTTTTCAGTGCCCCGGTATCGATAGGGAATCGCCGCGGGTCGCGCAGCAATCCTTTGGCTTCTTGCCCACCCAGTTAATTTGATATCCGAGTGGCTATTACCACTCCCGGTTATTTAATACCCCTCCAGGCTCTCTTGTTGTGACCCCGCATTTGGGTTGCGACGGGTGGACTATATCCAGCGCCGGCAGAGCCCCGACGCGAAGAAGCAATATATAAATGGAGCATCGTGATGAAATACTGTAATCAGTGGGCACCGCTTTTTCTTCATAGCCGTTTGGCAATTGCGCTGGGGATGGCGCTTGGTACGGCATTCGCTGCACAGAATATTGCAGTGGCTAGTAAACCTATTGTTAAAACCGACCGGATCATCGTTAAGTATCGCAGCGGTGTAATCAGCCCAAGCGTAATGGCCAGCCCAAGCGCGGCTACCGCGATGGCGACTTTGCAAGCCGAAAGGCAAACTCGCATTCAGGCTGCAGGTAGCCAGCTTGGTGTGTCAGTCAAGTTCCTGAGGGGTACAGGGCTTGGCGCGCAGATCTGGAAATTGGATCGTGCCCGCTCCCTGACCGAGGTTGCAGCAATGGCCAGCAAGATCGCCAAGGCAGACTCGAATGTTGAATACGCGGAACCGGATCGTCTGCTGCATCACATGACCGTGGCACCAAACGATAGTCGCTGGGCCGAGCAGTGGGATCTGCAGAATTCCGCTGCGGGTATCAATGTACTGGCTGCTTGGGATACTTCCACTGGTACTGGGGTGAACGTAGCGGTGATCGACACCGGGTATCGCCCACACGCTGACTTGGCCGCGAATGTGGTCAACGGCTACGACATGATCAACGACACCGTGATTTCCAATGACGGTGATGGTCGGGACGGCGACGCCAGTGATCCGGGTGATGCAACTGCGGATGGGGAATGTGAAGTGGGTGAACCAGCTACCAACTCCAGTTGGCATGGTACCCATGTAGCGGGCACCATCGCTGCCATTGCCAACAATGGTATCGGCGTAGCCGGGATTGCACCGGGCGCCAAGATTGTACCGATGCGCGTTTTGGGTAAATGTGGTGGTTATACCTCTGATATCGCAGATGCCATGATCTGGGCATCGGGCGGGGAGGTGAGTGGGTTGCCCATCAACACTCATCCTGCACGTGTGTTGAACCTGTCGCTAGGTGGTGGCGGTACATGTGATGTCACCAGCCAGAATGCGATCGATGCGGCACGCGCCCATGGGGCGGTCGTGGTGGTGGCTGCAGGTAACGAGATGCGTAATGTGAGCAACTCCAGCCCTGCCAACTGTACAGGCGTGATTGCTGTTGCGGCCTATGGCAAGACGGGTTCCCGTGCGTACTATTCCAACTTCGGCAATCTGGTGGATATTGCTGGCCCTGGCGGTGACCAGAGTACCGGTGACACTGATGGTACGCTTTCCACTTTGAACGATGGGCTCACATCGCCTGTTGCCGATAGCTATGCCTACTACCAGGGCACCTCCATGGCCACGCCGCATGTGGCTGCGGTTGCCGCGTTGATGATTTCCGCCAAGCCGACCCTGACGCCGGATGAAGTGGAAAGCTTGCTGAAGTCCTCTGCCAAGCCTTTCGTGGCCAGCTGTGTTGGCTGTGGCGCTGGTATGTTGGACGCTTATGCCGCAGTACAAGCAGCGGTTGGCGGTACCCGGCCAACAGACAACAATGAGGTTGAACCGAACAACACCATTGAAACGGCCAATAATGTTCCGTCACCGAGGACAATGAACGGCACAGTAGGGCTGACTTCGGATACCGACTACTACAAGATGAGCGTACCTGCTGGCCATACACTCGTTGGTAAGTTGACGGGTCTTGCCAACAATGCGGATTACGACCTCTACCTGTACAACGAGTATGGTACCCAAGTGGCGAAGAGCATTCTGGGTGAGCGCCGCGTTGATATTGCTTCCGTGAGAAACAATAGCTTTAGAAGCGCTGTGTATTACGCTCGCGTGGTGTATCACACTGGCGGTACAGGTGCGAACAACGGTAAGTACACCCTTAGTTTCTCTTGGTAAATTTGTAAGCTGAGGTAAATGCAACAAAGGCTGGTACAAATGTACCGGCCTTTTTTTATTGATATACGTCGATCGTATGGGACTACTGTTAGCCAGTGATGGTCTGATCTATTTGGAAGTAGAGAGGGGAGGGGGCGATATTTACGCTGGCATACCTCTTATAGATCAAGCATATGATAGGTTGATTATTCCTTGCTAATACGTATAGGGAAACGTTCCCATATGTGCAATTTATTGGGGTTTTACCGGCGCACACGTTCTATCTATTTGTAAATTGGATATTTACTGTGTTGTGAGACGAATACCGCCAACCCTAGAGTGAAAGCACTGTGGCAACGGTAACGATGGTGCGCTGCTGGATGTCTTCCCCGCTGGAAGTACAGCCGAATGAGGCCCCCGCGTAGCAAAGTCGTGAACAGATAGTGAAAAGAAAAGCCTGTGACTACTGTGAAGGCCGCTGCCAGTTTGAATAAGAATCGGTTAACTGACTGCTGGTGTAAGAGTCTATCCACGATCTTAATGCCTAGTCGTGATCAAGGCTTATGTGCTGCTTGAAAGCTTCATGTACTCAAGTACATCCCGGTTTTTGCGCTGTACTTTGCCGTGCTGACGCCAAGCAGGCTTTGAATGGATTCTTGGCTGGTTTTATTGGTGCTTGCATAGGGGACGACCATGGAAATATCCGAGGCGGCGATAAAGCGCGAACACTTCATGCCGGGCCTGAATTTGCTGTCCCAGGCCGAGAGGGAAGTTTTGGACCTGCTCGCAATGGGGAAGTCCGTTAAGGAAGTGGCCTGCATCTTGAATAAAAGCGTCAATACGGTGCGTGTTCAGAAGACAGCTATCTATGAAAAGCTTCAGGTTCGCAATCAGGCTCAGGCTGCGGTCAGATATCTGTACTGTCAGTAAATAGAAACTGTTTACGATCTTACTGCGCAGTTGTGATCAGGGCTTATGTGCTGCTCGAAAGCCCCGCAAGGGGGACGCCGAACTGCTACGGCGCTATTGCACCAAGAAGTTCGCAGCCTCATGTACCCAAGTACATCTGGTTTCTGCGCTGCCCTGCTGACAGTTGCTCGTCACAGATCGTAAACAGGGGCATCAGCCAGGGTGTTGTTGACTGACAGGTATAGGGTCCGCACTGTTTTGGATTGTCTTCGGTATTGCTGATTTGCGCATGAAACGCTCCTGCAAGCCATCAAAAAACAGATAGAGCACAGGTGTAATAAAGAGCGTAATCATCTGCGAGAAGATCAGCCCGCCTACGACGGCAAGCCCAAGTGGTTGGCGCAGCTCAGCCCCTGCACCATGGCCCAGAGCGATGGGTAGGGCACCCATCATGGCGGCCAGTGTAGTCATCATGATCGGGCGAAAGCGTAGCAGACAGGCATTGCGGATCGCCTTTACCGGATCGGTCTCTCCGCGATGACGTGCTTCCACAGCGAAGTCGATCATCATGATGGCGTTTTTCTTGACGATACCGATCAGCAACAGGATGCCGATGACAGCGATCAGGCTCAGGTCCTTGTCGAAAAGCCGAAGCGTCACCAGCGCACCCACTGCGGCGGACGGCAGGCCAGCCAGGATGGTGATGGGGTGGATATAGCTTTCGTACAGCACACCGAGCAGGACATAGATGACCGCCAGCGCAATCAGGATCAGGGCGATCTGGCTGGTTTGGCTCGATGCAAATGTGGCGGCGTCGCCCCCAAGGCTGGTCAGGATGCTATTTGGCATCTGGATTTCACGCTTGACCTCGTCCACACGCTTGAGCGCATCGCCTAGAGTTGCCCCCTCGGCCAGATTGAAGGACAAGGTAACCGCCTGCAGCTGGCCGCGATGGCTGATCGAGGTTGGGCCTATCGTGCGTGTTACGGTGGCAAAGCTTGTCAGCGGCACCAGTTGCCCGCTTGTGGAACGTACCCGTACTTTTTCCAAGGCTGTTTCGTCAGTGCGGAATGGGTCGTCGAAACGCATCATCACCGCGTAATCGTCAGCCGGGGTGTAGATGGTTGCGACCTGGCGGTCGCCAAAGGCGGCATACAAAGCATCGCGCATGGCCGCCATGGTGATGCCGAGTCGGGCAGCCTGTTCGCGGTCTACCTTCAGGCTGGCTTGCAAGCCTTTGCGTTGTGCATTGCTGCTGATATCGGTCAGCAGTTTTTCCTTGTGCAATGCTTTCTCAAGTTTTTCCGCCCAGTCATAAAGCGCATCGGACTGCACGGCCAGCAGCACATACTGGAATTTACTATTGGTCTGAACCGATCCGATCTGTAGGTTCTGGTCGGGGGTCATGAAGACCCTCAGACCAGGGATATTGCCGGTGGCTTTACGCAACTCGCTGATGACTGCCTGGATGGGAGGACGTTCGGCTTTCGGCTTTAGCGTAATGAACATCCGGCCCCCGTTATTACTGTTCATCCCGCCCCCCACAATCGAGACGACCTGAGTGACATAGGGGCTCTGCCTTACCTTCTGCACAACTTGTTCCTGCAGTTCCAACATGGTGGGGTAGGAAGTATCAAGCGAAGCTTCGGTACGCAGGGTGATCTGGCTGATGTCTTCTTCGGGGAAGAAGCCTTTAGGAATGGTGTAGAAGAACCAAGCGGTCAACCCGAAGGTAGCGAGCGCGACTGCCAGCACGACGCGGCGGTACTTGAGCGCCAGGTCGAGCGCGTCCTGGTAAGCGCCAAGCAGTGCATCGAAGCCACGTTCGAATAGCCGGCTGATTGGGTTGCTTGGTTTGTCGTGGTCTTCGTGTTTGAGAAAACGTGCGCATAAAAGCGGAATCAACGTCAGCGATGCAATACCGGATACAAGAATGGCAAGGCTGACCACCACCGCGAACTCATGGAACAGTTTGCCGATGACACCGGGCATATAAAAAATTGGGATGAACACTGCCACCAGCGATAGCGAGATCGACACAATGGTGAAACCGACCTCGCGCGCACCTTTGATAGCCGCTTCAAGCGGTTTCATGCCCTCTTCGATGTAACGGACGATGTTTTCGAGCACCACGATGGCGTCGTCCACCACAAGGCCAACGGCCAAAGTAATACCCAACAGCGAGATGTTGTTGAGGGAGTGGCCCAGCCAGGCCATCAGCGCGAAGGTGGAAATCAGCGATACCGGCAGGGTAACGGTGGGGATCAGCGTGGCAGTGGCGCGGCGCAGGAACAGGAAGATCACCATCACCACCAGCGCCACGGTCAGGAACAGGGTGAAGTTCACATCGGCAATGGCGTCACGAATCGATGTAGAGCGGTCATTGCGAAATTCGAGTTTTACCGAGTCGGGCATTTGCTCGATCAGCCCGGGAATAACTTCACGAATACGGTCGATAACCGCGACGGTATTGGCGCTTGGTTGGCGCTGTACGCCCATTACCACACCCAATTCACCATTGATACGGGCAGAGGAAGTGACGGATTGGATGCTGTCCTCGACCTGGGCGATTTCACTGAGCCGCACTGGCCGGCCATCTTTCAGTGCGATGATCAGATTACGGAACTGGTCGGCATTGTTCAGCTGTTTGTTCGCTTCGATGATCAGTTGCTGGCGTTGCCCATCCAGCACGCCAACCGGAGTATTGGCATTGGCGGCGCGTAAAGCGGTGGCGACTTCGCCCATCGTCAGGTCGCGTGCAGTCAATTTGTCCGGGTCCACGCTTACCCGCACCGCGTATTTACGCTGCCCGAATACATTCACCTGGGCTACACCGGCAATGGTGGCAAGACTCGGCGAAATCAGGTTTTCTGCATAGTTGTTCAGCTCGGACAAAGGCATTGATGGTGATGTCAGGCTGATCAGGATGATCGGCGCATCGGCCGGGTTGACCTTGCGGTAGGAGGGCAGGTCGGTCATGTCTTCCGGCAAGCTGCGCTGTGCTTGTAAGAGCGCAGCCTGCACATCGACCGCTGCTTTGTCGATATCGCGGTCGTCGTCGAACTCCAGCGTCAGCGAAGTGGACCCTTGCCGGGAAGTGGAAGTGATCAGCTTTAAGCCCGCGATGGTGGAAAACTGCTTTTCCAACGGGGTCGCGACGGACGCTGCCATCGTTTCGGGCGACGCACCCGAGAGGTTGGCCGAGACATTGATGGTAGGTGTGTCGTAGGACGGCAGCGCAGCAATCGGCAGCTTCTGATAGGCGAACAAACCAAGTACCACCACGCTGATCGACAGCAGCGAGGTCATGACTGGGCGGCGGATACAGAGTTCGGATAGATGCATAGCTAAACGGAACCAGGGTAAGACACTGCGTATGTACTGGCCGGTAGTGGCCAGCTGCGGTTAGAACCTGTTCAAAGTCTGCTGCGCGTCAGCAATACGGCGTTGAAAACAGCCTCGGAATGCTCATTTACCACTTGTAAACTCTGCTTCCTCAGCTGTTTTTGCCTTGTCTTGCTATAGCTCGCGAGACTTTGAAAAGGTTCTTAAAACCAGTTCACGATTTTGCTGCGCAGTCGTGATCAGGGTTTATGTGTTGCTCGAAACAGATTGACGACTTTGCTGCGTAACCATCGTCGGGCCACAAGTCCCGAGTGCCACGCCGGTTACTGTTTGGCCGGTCTTCCGGTCGGCCCTTCACTGACTTTGGCACCCGGCCGCAGATTCTGACCGCCTTCGGCCACGACCTTTTTGCCACCGGGCAAGCCATCGATCACGGCAAACTGTTTACCTTCGCGGGTGATCACGCGTTTAAGTTTTATCGGCAGTATCTGTACGGTCTGGTCTGCTTCAACAAGGTAGACGAACTGACCATTTGGACCGGTCTGTACTGCACTGCTGGGCAGGATGACGGCATTCTTCTCCACACCCAAATTGAGCGTGACACGAACGAACGCACCGGGCCAGAGCAGGTGTTTGGTATTGGGAAATTCTGCTTTGAGGCGTACCGTGCCGCTTTCGGTATTGACTGCGTTATCGATGAAGCTGAGCTTGCCGACGATACGTTCGTTATTATCGAGCTGGACATAGGCTTCTGCAGAACCCTTGGCCTGCAAGGCAAGCAGACGACTGAGTTCGCGTTCAGGCAGGGTGAAAGCAACGGCAATCGGGTCGGTCTGCGTCAGGGTGACCATGGGGCTTGCCATGCTCGGTTGCACGAGTGACCCTGGGTGGATATCAATTGCACCTGTGCGGCCGCTGAATGGGGCGGACAGGGTCTGGTAGGCCAATCCTACGCGGGAGGCTTGGAGCGTTGCCAGTTTTGCCGCCACGCTGGCGCGGCTGCTGTCGAGTGTGGTTTGGGCGGTATCGAGCGCGCTTTGCGATACAAATCCCTGGGCCAGCAGTTCACGCGTGCGTTTCAGGCTGCGTTCGGCGTCGGCAAGTTTGGCTTTTTCCTGAATCAACTCGGCGGACGTCTGCGCCACCTTGGCGGCATCGGCCCGGGTATCGAGGCTGAAGAGCAGCTGGCCGGCACGTACTTCCTGGCCTTCCTTGATATGTACTTCCCGTACGGTACTGGAAACCTGAGGCCGCACTTCCACGGTATTCAATGCAGTCACAGTACCTTGGGCTTCCACCTGTAGCGTTACGTCGCTGGCCTGGCTGAGTACGCTACTGATCTGGCTGGCACGGTCTTTCCCTCCATTGTTCTGGTCGCCTGATGCCGTGGGTTTGAAGGCCGCATAGGCAATCAAACCGGCGAGACCAACAACGACTAAATAAAATATGGGGCGACGGGACATGCAAAGGCCTCGGGGGTGGGAATTAACTGAGTGCCTATTCACGAACTATTTTGAACGGCCTGGGGAAATAAGGCCGTAGTTACGGATTGCCGTAGTGCGTGCCTAGACTGAAATTGAGTGTAGCACCGGCATTTGCAAGGAATATGTCCACTTTGTGTATAGATGTGTATTAGTGATCGCTCTTGGTAACCCTATATTTATCGCAATACAAGGCGCTAATTAATAGGGAATGTTGGCAAATCAAATGCATGGTATTTGATACGCCATATATTCATAGCGTGCTTTATTGAAATGCAAAGTCAGCGGAATTAACAACATTGTTAATGTTTGGTAATGAAAAAAGCCGGCCAAGGGCCGGCGTTTTTATGTCCCGCTCAGGACTGCTGACACATAGCAGGCTTTGCCAGGGTTTAGTTGGCCATGATTGGCTCTACGAATAACTCAACCCGGCGATTTTGCGCCCGGCCTGACTCGGTGGCATTGCTGGCGATCGGTTCCATTTTGCCGCGGCCTTGAGAGTCGAGACGCTGGTCGATCACGCCGCGTGAACGGAATTGATCCGCCACGGAGGCTGCGCGTCTTTCAGACAAATCCTGATTGAGCTTGTCGCTACCCTGGCTATCGGTATGGCCGATGATATTGATGGTGGTCTTACCGTACACATTCACCACCTTGGCGATCTTGTCCATGGTGCCATTGAATCCAGGCTTGACCGCTGATGAGTTTGTATCAAAAGCAGTGGCAGCCGTCATGGTGATCTTGATGGCGTGGTTGTTGGCTTGAGCAATCGAGATATTACCGGCCTGCACTTCGGGTGCGAGTGCTTTTTGCAGGTCCTGCCGTTGTTTGTCCATGTAAGCACCCACACCGGTTCCTACCAGGCCGCCACCCACCGCACCGATCAGTGCGCCCTTGCCGCGATTTTTATGGTTGATGGCTGCACCGAGCACTGCGCCGCTGAGTGCGCCAATCACAGCGCCTTGGCCTGTTTTGGTCATGCCGCTGCCATCACTGGCACAACCGGCTGCAAAGAGAGTAGCGATTAACGCGAGGCTGATGCCTTGCTTGGCATTGAGAACTTGCATGGAAATTTCCTTAAACGATTTCTAAGAACCTGCTCACGGCTTTGCTTCGCAAGCGTGACCAGGGCTCATGTACTGCTCGAAAGCTTTATGTGCGACTGCACTTGCCGGTTTCATGTGCTTTCCCCTGCTGGCAGCTGCGTACGACAGACCATGAGCAGGTTCTAAAGCGAGGCGTGATTGTGCCTTTGGTGAGTTAGGACTGCTATCGCAACTTGCTGGTTCGCACCGTTGAAACGCTTGGCGATATGCCCCGGTGAGGACAATTGTGAGGATTGGTTATATGCTTCTTCTTTTTTGTAATTCATAGAAAATGATTTTTTTGAAGTGGTGATAGCTCTAATACTTTCGGTCAGTAGTTGAGCGGACCATCTCATAAAATGCAGTCCTAAAATATTGATTTATTAGATTCTTTTAATCTTTCGATACTGAATTTCATTGCGTGTTTTGCATGCGTGTTCGACTTGGTGATTTCCTAAATTGCCATTCTCGATGGAAAAGTCATTAGAAAAATTTGTGGTTTTGTACTGAAGACCTCCTTGCACCACCTCTTTTGATCTTCAACCCCAAGATCCACCCGCTTTTGTAACTTTTTGTTTTAACTAGATTGTCACCGGATGTCCTCTTTCTCTCGTTCGTTGTTACCTATCTCTGCCCGCCAGGCGCTGTACTTCTGCCTGTTATTGGCCACGTTTGAATTACTGACCTATGTCGGCAGCGATGTGGTGATGCCCGCCATGCTGCATGTGGTGAGTGATATGAAGGCGCCAGTCAGCCATGTGCCGATGGCCCTGAATGCTTATCTGCTTGGTGGCGTGGCGTTTCAATGGTTGATCGGTCCGCTGTCCGATCGCTTCGGTCGCCGTCCGTTGTTGCTGGCTGGGGCGATTGGCTATTCCATCGCCTGCCTGGTAACGCCGTTGGTGGGGGATATATATATATTTAATGCCCTGCGCTTTATCCAAGGGATTGGTCTGGGTTTTGTGGTGGTGGTCAGTTACCCGTCATTGCAGGAGTCTTTCGAGGAAACTGATGCCGTACGCCTGATGGCGCTGCTTGCCAATATTGCGTTGTTGTCACCACTGCTGGGGCCGTTGCTCGGTAGCTTGCTCTTGGAAGTCATGACGTGGCGCACCCTGTTTGTGGCGGTGGGTCTGTTCAGCATCGTCGTGTTGATCGGCCTGTGGTTCTTCATGCCGGAAACCATCGGGGTGACGCGCAAGGATGGCAGCCGCCTCGAACCGACTCCGTTGCATCTGGCCGATATCCTGGCCAGTTACCGTGAACTGCTGGGCAATGCCCGCTTTATGCAGGGCAGCTTTGCCCTGGGGCTGATCAGTATTCCGCTGATTGGCTGGATTGGTCTTTCACCGTTGTTGCTGATGAAAAACCTGGGTTTGGATTCCATTGCCTATGGCTTATGGCAACTGCCGATTTTTGGTGGGCTGATTGCAGGCAACCTGGTGCTCAACTATGCCGCTGCCCGATTTGAACTTGAGGCGTTGATTCGTCTGTCGCTCGCGCCGATTTTCGGCGGCTTGTTGCTGGCGCTGGTGTTGACGCTGATTACCGGGTGGTTACCGGCATTGGCAGTGGGCATGACGATCTACGCATTCGGTATGGGCATATGCAATGCCTCGCTTTACCGGCTGACCCTGTTCGCCAGCGAAAGCGGCAAGGGAACCGTCGCAGCCATGCTCGGCATGATTTCCGTAGCAACGCTGGGTCTTGGCAGCTCTGTGATGGCCGAGTTGGGCGCAGGTGCAAGCCTTGCCGCCTTTGCCGTCGTGGCCAGCATTGCGGCCGGCCTTGCCATTTGGCCACTTTGGCGCTTGCTCAAGCGCCGCCCTTTGGTAACGGCGGCGACCTGATTATCTGATTTCCCATCCGCTTCAATCTCTTTCCCACTTATTTAGGAGATCACTTGTGGCTTCTCTCGCCCACGTCGATGCGCTATGTGCCATCGAATCCCCCTATCGCGCCGATGCCGAGTGCGATCAGTTGTTTGACGCGGCAATGCGTGAACTTACTGAGTATCACTGCGACGAGTCGCCGGGTTATGCCCAATGGCTGGCGTCCAATGGGTTGGATAGGGCAGGGCTGGCTGATATCAAGGATTGGTCGAGTTTGCCGCCGCTCTTTGCCAATTATTTCAAGCGGCGTCTGTTATTGAGTTCTTCCGGTGAAAAGGCGCTGGAACTGACCTCTTCGGGCACTACCGGCCAGAAGAGCCGTATGCGGTATGACGAGCGTAGCCTGGGTTCAGCCCAGGCGATGGTCGATCGTATTTTCGACCTTTATGGCTGGAATACACCCGATACTCCGTGCAACTACCTGCTGTTGAGCTATGAACCCGCGGGTGCGATCACCCTCGGTACGGCGTATACCGATCAGTTCCTCTGCAAATACGCGCCAGTCAATCGTGCGGTCTATGCATTGCGGCACAACGGCCATGGCAACGAGTTCGACCCATTCGGCGTGATACGAGCCTTGCAGGAATTTGCAGAAGAAGGGCTACCGGTACGCATTTTCGGCTTCCCTGCTTTCCTGTGGTTCACGCTCGAACGTATGCGTGAAATGAGTTACCCCGCATTGCAGCTGCATCCCGATTCGTTCGTATTCCTGGGAGGTGGGTGGAAAACTCATGCTGATCAGGCCATTCCCAAGGCTGAATTGTACCGGCGTCTGGGTGAGCAACTGGGCATTCCCGATATCCGCTGCCGTGATGGCTATGGTGCAGTGGAGCATCCGGTGCCTTACATCGAATGCCCGAACCACCGTTTCCATGTACCCAGCTACTCACGCGCCTTTATCCGCCATCCAGCCACCTTGGCCACGCAGCCTTATGGGGCACGTGGTTTTCTGCATTTCGTGTCGCCCTATATCACCTCCAGTCCTGCTCACAGCGTTGTGATGAGTGATCTGGCGATTCTGCACCCAGGCCACGACTGTGGTTGCGGCATTGAAACCGACTGGTTCGAACTGCTGGGCCGCGCCGGTACCAGCAAGAGCCGCAGCTGTGCACTGGCAGCATCTGAATTGATCAAGGAATCCTAAGCATGTATCTCGTACATGGCACTCTCACCGCCTCGACCGAGGTGGATAGCGTTCTGGCGTCTTTGCAAACCCGCTTGCCCAACACATTGGCGCAGCCGTTTGATAGCGAAATAGTGTTGTCTTGCGCTGAAAGCTTTGCGCAGTGGGTGTTGAACGATGGCCAATCGTTGGATATTGACGAAGAAAGCCGCGCAGCGCTGCATGCTTTTTGCCGGCGTGAAGCATTGGCAACCAAGTTGGTGCGTGAGCTGGGCGAAACACCATTCTCGCTTCGCCGGATCGACTATCGCAGCCCGCATTTTGAGAGCTATCGGCCGCTAGGCGTGGTGGTGCATATCACACCGGCCAATTCAGCATTGCTGCCCTTCTTCGCCATGCTGGAAAGCCTGCTGGTGGGCAATATCAATTGGTTGCGTCCCAGCAGCAGCGACGATGGCCGGACTGCTGCGCTGTTGGATGCGTTCCTGCGTCACGACAGCACGGGTATCTTGGCAGATTATTTGGCCGTTCTACCGGTTCCAAACAATGAATTGGCGCGTCTGTTCGGCTTTGCTGACGCGGTTTCCGCCTGGGGGGGCGATGCCGCCCTGACCGCCATCCGGCAGCAGCTGCCTGCGGGTTGCCGTTGGATCGATTGGGGCCATCGCATCAGCTTTGCCTATTTGGTGCCGGGTGCCGCCAGCGAAGCACAGTTCGATGCTTTGGCGGACGAAGTCTGTCGTCTGGATCAGCAAGCTTGTTCCAGCCCCCAGTGCGTGTTGGTGGATAGTGATGACCCGGTTGTACTGCGGGAAATTGGGGAGAAGTTGGCTGCAGCGCTGGCGCGCCGAACACGCCAGTGGCCTGCGTTGATGCCCAGCGAGCAGGAGTTCGCTGAGATCAGCACCCAGCTTGCTTTCGCACGGCTTGATCAGAGCTTCTCCGACGTGACAGGTCACGTCTGGCAAGGTGCGGGTTGGCGTGTAATTTGGGCGCATACACCTGCGCTGGTGGCGTCGCCCTTGTTCCGTACGGTACAGCTGCGGCCGGCGCCGCGTGCGCAACTGGTGAATACGCTTCAACCGTGGCGTACGCGGTTGCAAACCTGTGGCCTGGTAGCGGCTGACAATGACTTGGCGTTCTTGGGTCGACAGCTGCTGGCCGCAGGCGTAAGCCGTGTGACGCCGGCTGGGGCGATGCATGATGCGTATGAAGGCGAACCGCACGATGGCGTATATGCCTTGGCGCGGTTGACCCGTCGTGTGTCGGTCAGTCTGGCGGTGGATACATTGGCCAGCCACATCACGCTCGATTCGCTTCCTACTGAGCCTAAGGGTTTGATTGCCCACCCGATCATGGACAAGGTGGCGTTTCAGCAGACGCCGATGACGGCCGATGCCCAGTTGTTCTTCCGCAGTGGCGGCAGCAGTGGCAAGCCCAAACTTGCGGGTTTCAGTTATCGCGACTACCACCGGCAAATGCGTGCCGCGGCCGATGGTTTGTTTGCGGCAGGGCTTGATCCGGCGACAGACCGGGTAATGAACCTGCTGTATGGCGGTAATCTGTATGGCGGCCTGCTGAGCTTCTTCACGATTCTCGACAAGCTCTCTGCTGTCCATTTCCCCATGGGTGGGCCGAATGGCGACGACTACAGCGAGATTGCACAACTGATTGTCGATCAGCAGGTGAACACGCTGATTGGCATGCCCGGCACGATACATCGCCTGTTCGTACGCGAAGAGGCCAAGCTGCGTGCCTATGGCGGTATTCGCAAGATCATGCTCGGTGGTGAGCACCTGAACTCGCAGCAGCGTGAATTCCTTGCAGGGTTTGGCGTGTCGATGATCCGCTCGGCGATTTATGGCTCGGTGGATGCAGGCCCATTGGGGCATGCCTGTGGCGATGTGCCTGATGGCGTGTTCCACCTGATGGCCGATACCCAATGGCTCGAGATTGTCGACAGCGAGCACGACCGCCCGGCCGAACCCGGTGTTGCAGGTCGGCTGTTGTTTACCTCCCGCGCACGCGAAGGTCAAAAGGTGGTCCGCTACGACCTAGGTGATCTGGGCCGTTGGGTACCAGGTGCTTGTGAGTGTGGCCTGCCCACCCCGCGTTTTGAACTGTGCGGCAGGCATGGTCAGTTGCTCCGTGTCGGGACGGTTTTCTTCAATCCGGCCAGGAATGCCGAAGTACTTGGCATGCCGTTACAGTTTCTGATCGACCATCTCGCGGATGGTAAAGAGCGTGTTGTGGTGCAGGTGGATGGCGATGCAAGCCAGGTTCACCAACACCTCTCGCAACATAGCGAGCTTACGGAAGCATTGGATAACGCACTGCTCGTACTGGAAGTGGTGCAAGCCTTGTCCACTGATTTTGAGCGTCACCCGCAAAGTGGCAAAACACCCTTGGTGCTGGACAAGCGACGACCCAATGCCCTAACAGCCGTAACGCCGGCCAACGCTGCTTAAGAATCCGTTAACGATCCTGCTGTACAAGTCTGTCTGGTTGAGACTGTACAGCAGGGTGGCGAACAAGTTCTTAACGCAGGCTGATAACAGACGCATCACACCAAACCGGCACACCGGTTTGCAAAAAACAAAATGAGCGCAATAGCGAGACGATGTTCTGCCTTATGCCGATTGGTATACGGGCTTGGCAGAGCGTTGCTTGCAGGAAGCAATGCAGATGACCCTTCCCCTTGAACACCTTGTGCAATTTGCACGCCAAAATTCTCCTTTCTATGCAGACCTGTACCGGGATGTCCCCATGGTTGGCTGGCGAATACACGATCTGCCAGTAATCGACCCGGCAAAGTTCTGGCAGCAATCGCAGTGTTTGTCTAGTTGGCCTGTGCTGACTGGGCCGATGCTTGATGGTCATGTCTATAAAACCGGTGGTTCAACCGGCGATGGCAAGCTGGCAGTGTATTCCCGGGAAGAGTGGGGCGATTTCGTGCGGGCCTTCGGGCAAGGTGTGGGTACTCAGCTGAGCCCTGGCGACCGGGTAGCCAATCTGTTTTTTGCTGGCGATCTGTACACCAGCTTTCTGTTTATCCACGGTGCTTTGGCGAATTCACCGGTGCCTGTCTGCGAGTTCCCATTCACCGGCGCGGTGGATACTGACCGGTTGGCGCAAGCCATCGAGGTGCATCAAATCAATGTGCTGGGATGTGTACCTGCCCAGTTGTTACGCTTTGCCAGCCAGCTCCTGGAACGTGGGCAAGTGCTTAGCAGCGTAACGCTTGTGTTGTATGGCGGGGAAAGCTTATTTGAAGAACAGCTGCCTATGTTGTCCCTGGTATTTCCCAATGCCCGCTATGCCTCGGTTGGTTGCGCCAGTGTGGACGCCGGTTTGATCGGTGCGAGCACGCCGGATTGCCGTCTGGGCGAACACCGTGTGTTTGATGGCGATGTCCTGGTGGAAATCCTTGATGAAGTCACAGGCATGCCTATCGAGGCGGTGGGCCAGGTTGGCGTGTTGGTGGTGACCAATCTGCAACGGCGGCTGATGCCTATGATCCGCTACCCAACCGGCGATCTTGCGGCCTGGTGTGAGCCGGCTGGCGTTGCAAAGCGCAAATTCGCCCTGCGTGGCCGGGCGAGCCAAGGGCATCGTATTCGCGTGGGTTATGAGTCGCTTTTTCCAGATGAAATCGGCAACCTCGTAAAAACACACTTGGGTGCCGCACCATGGCAATTGTTAATCGATCGTGCCAATGGGATGGATCGGCTGACACTGCGAGTAACGGCAAGTGATGGCTTGACTGCGGAGTTGGAAGAGGCCCTGTACACGGCGATGCTGCATATGTACCCAAACCTCCTCGCCTTAATTCAAAAGAACGTATTACGTTTTGTGATTGTTGCTTGTTCGGCGGATAGTCTCGCGCTACATCCTCGTTCCGGCAAATTGCTGCGGGTGGTGGACGAGCGCAGCTATGTCGCCCAAGAGGAGCTGGTGGCATGAGCAAGTTCAACAAATCTGCTGTCTCGGTGCGCAGTTTCGTGCCGGAGGATGCGGATAACGTCAGCGCCTTGTTTCGCACGGTTTATGGTGACTGCTATGTCTATCCGGATGTCTATCTGCCATCAATGATCTGCCGCAATAACGAGCAGCAGCGTTGGCATTCGGTCGTCGCCTGCGTGGATGAGAAGATTGTCGGGCATGCTGTGTTGTGGATGCATGCCGATAGCCCGGATAGTGCCGAGCTGGCGCTCAATATCGTTCACCCGGGGGCGAGAGGCATGGGTATTGCCACTACTTTGGGGGCTTACCTGCGCGATTACGCCCGTGAACGCGGGTTGCGTACGTTGACCATCAAGCAGGTGTCTTCCCACACGCAAAGCCAGCGTCTGGCGCAAACACTGGGATTTCATACGACGGGTTTGCTGCTGGACTATGTGGCATCACCATTTGGAAATGAATGGCGCGAAAGTGTGGTACTGGGTTGTCTGCCATTACAACCGTATCCGCTGCCGGCTTTGTCGTGGCCTGCAAGTTGCCGCGACTGGCTTGATCCTATCGAACAATGCTTTGGCACGACGCAGCCATGCAGGGATTTACCGGTAGCAACCACGCCATTGTCGGTGACCAGCCAGGAACATCGGATCGAGGTGACGATGTCCGATCTGCATCCCGACAACGTGGACGAGGTAGCGCAGATGCCAAAGGAACGTCTGATTTACCTGAAATTGCGCCTGGACCCGCATACCCCGGCTGCCATGCAGCAATTGCGTCGTGCAGGGTTCGCCTATGCGGGCTTTATGCCGGGGCCGGCCCATGGTTGGTATGGCTTGATGCAACGCGGTTACAAGGCGCACGAATTGGAGTTGTGCTGCCCGATTGCCCGTAAGCTCTATCAGGGTAGTTTGAAGCAGTATGTGGAACCTTTGGTTGGTGCATTCTGATTCCATAGATCCTGGTGCGCAGCCGTGATCAGGGCTTTTGCGCTGCTCGAAAGCCCCATGTACCCAAGTACATTCCGGTTTCTGGGCTCTGCTGGCGGCTGCTCGCGACGGATCGTGAGTAGCCGTTGCTTTTCTTATCATATGTAAGTCGGTTGCGTGTTGGACTTAAGGTCTAGAGGCGTTACAGGGAGCGTTGAATTGCGTTTTCACAAACGCCGCGTTCCCTGTTAATTTCTGCTTCTTTTAATTCAAAAAAAGAATAACAAATTTATTTATAATTCCTTTTTGTTGTTAATGGCTGTGGTTAGACTGGTTTGTATTCACCCAGCGTCACGGAGCCGCATATGTATCGCAATCCTCTCCTGGTCGGGCTCGTCACCGCTTTTTTGCCTTTTTCGGTGTGGGCGGCAGATATCAATCTCCTGAATGTTTCTTACGACCCGACACGAGAGCTCTATCAGGACTTCAATAAGGCGTTTGTGGGCGAGTGGAATAAGAAAACAGGGGAGGTGGTCAATATCAGGCAGACGCACGGCGGTTCGGGAAAGCAGGCCCGGGCGGTTATCGATGGTCTGGAGGCCGATGTGGTGACTTTGGCGCTTGCCGGGGATGTGGATGAGATTGCACAAAAGGCAAAGCTGCTGCCAACGGATTGGCAAAAGCGTCTCAAATACAACAGCGCGCCTTACAGCTCCACCATTGTTTTTCTGGTACGTAAGGGGAACCCGAAGCAGATTCGTGATTGGTCCGATCTGATCAAGCCAGGGGTTGACGTGATTACGCCAAATCCCAAGACCTCGGGCGGGGCGAGGTGGAATTATCTTGCCGCTTGGGGCTGGGCATTGAAGCAGCCCGGTGGGGACGCGCAAAAAGCCAGGGCATATGTAAGCAACCTGTACAGGAACGTGAAGGTACTCGATACCGGCGCGAGGGGATCGACCGTCACCTTTGTGGAGCGGGGTATTGGTGATGTATTGATCGCGTGGGAGAACGAGGCTTACCTGTCGATCAAGGAATTGGGGCCGGACAAGTTCGACATTGTTACGCCATCTGTCTCAATCTTGGCGGAGCCAACGGTTGCTTTGGTGGATAAGGTTGCGGCCAAACATGGCACAGCTAAAGTGGCGCAGGCCTATCTGGAATACCTCTATTCGCCTGCAGGACAGGAGATTGCCGCGCAAAACTACTACCGCCCGCAGGACCCGACTGTTGCGGCGAAATATGCAAAACAGTTCAGCTACGTCAGTCTTTTTACCATTGACCAGTTGTTCGGTGGTTGGGCCAAGGTGCAGCAAACCCACTTCGGGGACGGCGGTATGTTTGATCAAATCTATGCTAAATAAAAATCTACTCGCTATCCTGGTGTAGCTCAGGGGCCCGGCGGGTTATGAATCCTATGCCCGTTCGTATGGCGCATGCCGCATTGATTGGCTTATGCTGTGGCGTGGCTTGCGGTACGGTAATGCAGGCGGGAGCATCGCCTAGTCCGCCGATAGCAGGCAACGGTGGGTTGGGTTTCCAACCTTGATATCAATAATCAAATAAATCGGAAGTAGATTCCGATCGAATGGAGAGATCTGTATGTCACTACGACTTGGCGACATCGCCCCCGACTTTACCCAGGACTCCACCGAAGGCCCGATTTCGCTGCACTCATGGGCAGGTAACAGCTGGGTATTGTTGTTTTCGCACCCAGCCGATTTCACACCGGTTTGCACGACCGAGTTGGGATTCACAGCCAAACTCAAGGATGAGTTTGCCAAGCGTAATGTCAAAGCCTTGGCAGTCAGCGTGGATTCGCTGGACTCGCATCGTGGTTGGATTTCAGATATCGAGGATACCCAGGATGTGAAGTTGAACTTCCCTATCCTGGCCGATGCCGACCGCAAGGTAGCCACGCTGTACGACATGATTCACCCGAACTCGCTGGCTAACTTGACTGTCCGAACCGTGTTCGTGATCGACCCGAACCGCAAGATCCGTCTCACGCTGACTTACCCTGCCAGTACCGGCCGTAATTTCCAGGAAATCCTGCGTGTGATCGATTCGCTGCAGCTGACCGACGAATACAAGGTGGCGACGCCAGCCAATTGGCGCGATGGTGAGGACGTTGTGATCGTGCCGAGCCTGCAGGATGAAGAGGAACTCAAGCGCCGCTTCCCTCGTGGCTACCGTGCCTTGCGGCCTTATCTGCGGATGACACCGCAGCCTAACCGCTAAGAACCTGTTTACGATCGTGCTGTGCAGTTGTGATCAGGGCTTATGTGCTGCTCGAAATCATCATGTACCAGTGTACATTCCGGTTTCTGTGCTGCTCTGCACCCTGCTGACGGCTGCTCGCGACAGATCGTAAACGGGCTTTAAGCCAGGATCTGCTCGCTACAAGCTGTTTAAGGGCTTGTAGCGAGTGCCCAAATTCTGACTCGCATTACTTAGCAGCTCATTTACAGTCGGTATTTTCAGCGAATATCTCGGCGGGAGGTGATACGGCGCAGTAATATTGCAATTAGGTTATGGAGTGTATTGCCCGAGTTGTAGGCACCCCGTAACTTCGATGTGTAACAGTGCTTGGAAAGCGATATAGATTTTGAGGCAGCATTTTGCCCGGTACATTCGGGCTTTTACCTCTGGAAAGCGCCATGCACCTTGAACAACAGGAGCAGCTTGCCGAGCGGCTTGCCAGCCTGCCCCCTCAGTGGGTGGCTGGTTTTCCCATCAGCCTTGATGAAGAGGGCGTGGTTGGCCGTTTTTTCAAATGTGAGCTGCGGAGTATTTTTGAGGCCATCCAAGTCGGTGACTGTACGATGGCTCGCGCCACTCTGGTCGCAACCGGACCGGATGGTGAACCTTTCCCTACTGAACGGTTATTTCGGTTGGCCAGTGGGGAAGACGGATTGTTGAAGTTAGACCGCCTGTGCCGGTTGATACACAGCCTGAATCATTTTGTCGTGGCCAACCAAGCGTCTCCTCTTGTATTGCCGATACATCCACGTTTGTTTGAGTATGTACGCAGCGGCCACGGTAATACGTTCTCGCGCCTGTTGGCGCACTTCGATCTAAGCCCACAGCATATCGTGTTGGAAGTTCCCGCCAGTGTCCCCCAGACCGCGGTGGAGGGATATCAGCACGAGGGATTTGGCGTGCGCAGGGTTAGTGATATTTAATTACTGCAAGCCTTCTCGCATATCGTGTATTGCAAGGTTGTGAGAAGGCGTACTGCGGTGGTAAAGCTGTTTTTTGTTTTGGAGCAGCTAACAAGAATCAGCGGCGATTCTGGTTGGGTATGCAGACATAGATATGGGTATGGCAAGTTTGCATAACAACGCCAGCGAGGGTTTGTTAGCTGCTTTTACTGTTTGCCAATGAGTTGGTTCATGCAGGTCTATCAATCACCTGAAGTTCTTACGTCACGCCTGCATCTGCGTTTGGTTCGCCAAGAGGACCTGCCCGATTTGCTGGCGATTCACTCGGTGGATGAGGTCAACCATCATCTACCCTATGTGACGTGGGAGAGTATGGACGATGCCCAGGTTTGGTATGACAAAGCGACAACACGTCACGAGGATGGGAGTGCAGCGCAATTTGTCGTGTTGGAGCGTGATACTTTATGCGTAGTAGGGTCCTGCCTGCTGTTCCGTTTCGACTTGGGCAGCCTGCGTGCTGAAGTGGGCTATGTGCTGGGCAAGCCTTTCTGGCACAAGGGCTACATGAGGGAAGCGCTGGCCGGTCTTTGCGACTATGCCTTCAATCAACTTGGCTTGCGCAGGCTTGAAGCCGAAGTGGAGCCCCAGAATGAAGCTTCCAGGCATCTGCTGGAGCACCTTGGTTTTACCTGTGAAGGTTTGCTAAGGCAGCGTTGGATAACCAAGGGTGAGGTTAAAGATACTTATATGTATGGCCTGCTGAGCCATGAGTGGCCTCCTGCAGCAACAGACGGTGGCTAAGAACCTAATCACGATCTTACTGCGCAGCTGTGATCAGGGCTCATGTGCTGCTCGAAATCCTCATGTACCAAAGTACATTCCGGTTTCTGCGCTGCGCTTCACCCTGCTGACAGCTGCTCGTGTCAGATCGTGAACAGGTTCTAAAAACCTTCTGGCGTTGTTGTGCAGACTTACTGTATCCGCGTGCTGTCTACGTTGGCTCGGTTGAGTCAGTAGTTCGAATTCAAAAGCAAGCAGCGGAGTGTGCTGATCGCTGCGCTTCGATATATTTCCCCTTGTTGCTGCCATTGCAAGAAGGGATGCGTCATGAATGCCAAACACAAGACAATAGAATGTGCCACCGAGCGAGACCCACGTTGGGCCGCGGTGGTCGCACGTGACCCGCAGGCGGATGGTCGTTTTTATTATTCCGTAGCGACGACAGGCGTGTATTGTTGCCCTTCGTGTACTTCACGTCTCGCCCGTCCTGAAAACGTCGCGTTCCACGCCAGCTGCGACGATGCTGAAGCGGCAGGTTTCCGTCCCTGTAAACGCTGCAAGCCGGATCAGCCTTCGTTGCAAACCCAACGTGCAAGCAAGGTGACGGAAGCTTGTCGCTTGATCGAACAGGCTGATGCTGCACCCAACCTCGATATGCTTGCGCAGCAGGTGGGTCTGAGCACTTATCACTTTCATCGCATCTTCAAGGCAATTACCGGTCTTACACCCAGGGCTTACGCCAAAGCGCACCAGGCCAAGCGTGTGCAGGCTGCGTTAGGTGGTGGAGATTCGGTTACCCAGGCGATTTTCGATGCAGGTTATAACTCAAACGGCCGTTTTTATGCCGATGCTGATGGCTTGCTGGGTATGAAGCCAACCGAATATAAGGCTGGTGGCAGCAATGCGGTGATCCGATTTGCAATCGGTCAGTGTTCGCTTGGCGCAATTCTGGTGGCACAAAGCCAACGTGGGGTATGCGCCATCCTGTTGGGAGATGACCCCGATGCATTGGCGCGTGACTTGCAGGACCGTTTTCCCAAAGCACAGCTGATTGGCGGCGACAGTGACTTCGAGCAATTGGTGGCTGTTGTAGTGGGTTTTGTGGATGCACCCGCCAAAGGCTTGGATCTACCACTCGATGTACGCGGTACCGCGTTTCAGCAGCGTGTCTGGCAAGCCTTGCGTGAGATACCTGTTGGTAGTACGGCCAGCTATACCGAGGTTGCAGAACGTATTGGCGCACCCAATGCCGTGCGTGCTGTAGCAGGTGCTTGTGCGGCAAATGCCCTGGCGGTGGCGATACCTTGCCATCGGGTTGTGCGGAATGATGGCAGTCTCTCGGGTTATCGCTGGGGAGTGGAACGTAAGCGCGCGTTGCTTGAAAAGGAGTCCAACGCAAAGGACCTGCTCACGGTTACGTAGTCAGATATCAAGAGTCTGACTCAAAGTCTTGCGAGCTAAATAAAGCAAGACAAGGCGAAAACATCCGAGGAATCGGAGTTTCTGAATGATAAATGAGCATTCCAAAGGTGTTGTCAACGCCGTAATGTTGACGCGCAGCAGACTTTGAACAGAGAAGTACATTGCAGGCAGATCTATTTGCAGACGAACATGATGGGCAACTACAGCTGGCCTCTGGCGCTATGCTGTTGCGAGGTTATGCGTTGGCCGAGCAGGAAGCCTTCCTGACGGCGATTGATGTTGTGCTGGAGAGCGCGCCATTTCGGCATATGACGACACCGGGTGGGTATGTGATGTCGGTAGCGATGACCAATTGTGGCCGGTATGGCTGGGTCAGCGATGTGAGTGGCTACCGTTATTCAGAGAATGACCCGCAAACCAATCAGCCTTGGCCAGCTATGCCGTCGGCTTTTCTGCACCTCGCACGTGCTGCCGCTGCAGTAGCAGGCTTCGTTGAGTTTGACCCTGATGCTTGCCTGATAAATTGCTACCAGCCGGGGGCGCGTCTCAGCCTGCATCAAGATCGTAACGAGCGTGATATGAGTGCGCCGATTGTTTCCGTATCGCTGGGCTTGCCTGCGACCTTCCTTTTCGGTGGCTTGCGTTGTGGCGACAGTACCCAGCGCATTCCTTTGCAGCATGGTGATGTCGTGGTGTGGGGAGGTCCTGCGCGCTTGCGTTATCACGGCGTGCTGACGCTTAAACCAGGAAACCACCCTCTGCTGGGGACCAGGCGTATCAACCTGACATTCCGTAAAGCTGGCTGATACATGAGCACCCGCTTACGATCTTTGAGCAGGTTCTTGGCGTCTCTCAGCATGTATGGCTGACTTGTTTAGCAAACCAGCCAATATTTCATCTAGGCATAAAAATACGCGTCAATATTAATTTCCTTCACATCCAACTGGATACATCCGTCGAGCAAGTTCGCTCGGTTTTATGGAGTAGTCAGGATGGTTGCAGTGGTTGTTGGGCAAGACACGGGTTTGTTTCAACGCAGCTTGGTGCAGCCCGTTGGGATGGGGTTGTCTGTGGGGGAGATGGGGCAGGTCGGTGACGGTGTATTTGTGAATGTTGCCCAGGGAAATCTGGTATTACAGCGGCGCGATGAATGGCTTGTTGGCCGTGGTGCTGCAGATACTGAGGTTTTACGCACCTATAACAGTCAGGCTAGGTTTACTGACGACAATGAGGATACCTGGTGGTTGGGTGGCTATCGGATGTTGCGCAACCTTACCGGTACCGTTAATACGGTAGGCAGTAGCGTTGACCGAATCACAGCCGACGGCAGCGTACAAACCTTCATCTATCGCAACAACAGTTACGTTAGTACCGATGGTGACGGTGCTCACGATACGCTCAGTTGGGATGGTGATACCTGGATATGGGTCGATGGGAGCCGTCGCATACAGGAACATTATCGTATCGATGGCAATGTCTACCGCCTAGGCCAAGTCAGGGACCCTGCCGGTAATACCGTTAGTTATCACTTCGACAATGGTCTCCTGACCAGCGCTACATTGGCAAATGGCAATCGCATCGACTACGTCTACGCGGGCCGTAACCTGCGTCAAGAGAAGATAGTCCGTGCCGATGGTGCCACGGTCAGCCGTACTTACTACCAGTACGATAGTGCCAATCGGTTGAGTGAAGTGTGTATCGACCGGAGTCCGAACGATAACAGCGTCGCTGATGGCAAGGTATATACCTTTAAATATGGCTATGACGGTACCAGTCAGAGGCTGACTTCACTGACGCAGGCAGATGGCAGTACGTTGAGTTTTACTTATCAGGAGGTTACTCCCAACGACTTCCGTATCGCCAGCGTTACCGATGCCCTTAAGAAAACCACCCGCTTCAGTTATGACACTGAACGCCGCACTACCGCAGCGACTCTTGTCACCACGGTGACAGATCCTTTGTATTTTGACACCAGCCATTACACCTACGATGCAAATAACCGCATCACCGGGGTGAATGGCCCACTGCTGAGTATGAACGCTCAGCAGCTGCGTTATAGCTACGATGCCGACGGAAACTTGAGCCAGACTGTTGATGCGCAGGGTAACAGCACCACTTATACGTACGACATCGATGGTAATCTGTTGAGCCAACTGGATGGTACCGGGATACGGATAGAGCGGCGCTATGACAGCTGTAATCAGCTGATCTCTGAAACCATCTTTTATAAGGTTGAAGCCGATGTTGTTGACGGTACCGTGATCGGTGAGGCGCGAACTACGCGCTATGTATACGACAGCAAACAGAATCTACGTTTTGCTCTTACGCCGGCAGGGCGGGTAACTGAATACCGCTACGATGGTTTCGGTCAGCGCATCAGTCAGCTTGCTTACAGTGAAGCGAATTACGATGTCAGCGCTTTAATGATGGAAGACGCCATTCCCACGCTCGCCCAGCTTGAGGCCTGGGTTGCCGCGCGGGATCGTAGCCAGATACATCAGGAAGATTATCCTTCTGATGACCACAGTAGTTTGCGGCATAACCTGGCTCAGCTTCATAAAGAGGCCCAGCAAGATAGCCGTACGACCCGCATTTTGCTGGAGGCATTGCAACGCAGCGGAAAAATGACACGGGAACAGGCAGATGAAGTCAATACCCAGGCATATACGTACTTTATGGACGAGGTGGTCAAGGACTACCCAAAATTTGCGAATAGCGAACGCTTCTATGACTTTACGAAGCGTTATTTCCGTAAGTGCCCCGACGAGATGGCTGATTTCCTGAACAGCAAGAATTTGATCAATCACTGGATCACTGCGCGGCCGCATGAAACTGACAGTGAGGTGCTGGACTATGCGGTTGAGCTGTTAGGCAGAGTGCCCACAAAAACAGTAGATACCGCGCTGATCAATGTTTCTGAACCCTTTGCAAGGTACCTGGATAAATTGCTGGGGGATCTCGATTGGATTGATTGGAAAAAAGCGGGTAGGCAGATCACAACGCCACTCCAGGCCGTCCATGCGTTGCATGCATATACACACGATGGCATGCAAACAAAGTTGGATGGCTTGGTTCTGGGGAAGAGGCTGGTAGAGGCGGATATCACCCTTCGCAACTCAGATGAAACCTTCAGAGCCAATGTACTCAGGCGTTTATTGAATGAGCCGGGCTACCAGCAACCCGATACACCGATCAGCCTTCTGGAGAAAATGAGCCTCTCGGATAAGGCTCAGCTTGATAAAGCCGCACTCTTATTTGGTTTGGCAAACGGACCAGACCTCAGATTGGTTGAACCACCGCGAGATACCCTCTCGTTGGGGGAGCAGCTGCTTCAATTCAGAACCGCTTTCCTTTCCGAGCTTCGCAAGGAATGGCAGATATCACAGATGTTTCTGCCAAGTGCCAATCGCAGTAACGTTTTTTTCAGCCATAACGCTTTGGTCAATGCACAAGGAAAAACCTTCAACGATTTGGTTGATGACCCTGAGATTGCTCGTATTCCTGGCATTGACGTTCTGACTCGCCAAGACAGGGAAGATTTGGTCAGGCGAAAGTTTGATCGTATGGGTGAATCGACCGAATACAGGTTTGGCACCTTGCAGCATGGTATCGCAACGGTGTTGAAGCGATCACTGATGCTGCAAAGCAAAGTATCCCCCGTTACTTTTGGTTCCGAAGCGCAGATGGTGGAAAAGTTTCTGGCGATCTGCCGCGAATGGGATACGAAGCAATCGGTCATGCTGAACCCCAGGATGCTTCTGGCGCAATATCTGGTCCAGGGTAGCGGTGAGAATGTGATGGCAGGAACCACAACGACCCAGCAAAAAGTCGCTGCGCTGGATACCTATCTGCAGGAGCGTTGGTTGGCAAATTATGGAGAGCCACCAAAGCATTTCGACCCTAGAAAACCGGCGTTGGACATTCTTAAAGCAACAATGGGTAATGCCAAGACAGAGTGGGAATTGAGCAATGTAGAGCAATACTTAGAAGAGTATATAGATCATCCGGAAATGTGGGGCTATTATCCAATTTGGGATACACCATTAAATGGATTTCTTATGGTGGCGAATGCGGGCGTCGATAAGTTGATAGTTAATGGTTGTGTGTTTTCTCCCCGTCTGCAATTGAAATCAGCTGTTGGTTCGTATAATCAGGAACTTTTATCGAACACCTGGATAACGGCTCGCGCAAAAGAAAATATCAGGCTGAGCGGAAGAATTTTAAATAATGAGTTATTGCAGACCGAACGGGAGGCAATAGTCGGTCGTTATCGTGTGCAAATTGGAGAATCCCCACACGGAAATGATTTTCTAAGAATAATACGATCTCTTCCTGTTATTGGTAATGTATATCGGTTTGTAGAAGGAGTTTACGAAGGAGATGCTGAGGAGGTGATCGGTGCAATTCCTATTGTTGGCAATGTCTATGAGCTGGAAGAAGGAACTCGTCATCAAGATGCTGGGCGGGCCATTAGTGCAGTACCGGTAATTGGCAGTGGGTATCGGTTGGAAGAGGCCTTACGTAAGGGTGACGGTATAGACGTTACGATGAGTTTGAATGGATTTGTATTCGATTTGGCTAGCTTTGGATCAATATCTGAAACGAGTGTAATGAGTGAAGCAGAGCTATCAGCCGCCCACGCGATTGGTCTGCGTAATTATCTCTCTCTAAGTAATACCCTTGATATCCCATTAAAAGGTGTCGAACATCTTGAGGCATTGGAAACTGAGATTGAGCACCCCAGTACGATACTTATCCCAGGTGATCCATATGAAGTTGAGTCCCTTGTCACACGTCCTGAGATACCAACTGGTGCTTCCAATGTTGTGCCAAATATGTGGAAGTTTGGCCAACAGATGGAAATTTACCAAGTGGCTGGACCAAGTGCTGAAATAATACCGAATACAGCTGGTATCTATATCGAGGAAGGTAGCCGATATATTAAAGTGGTGGAGCAATTCTATTCGGTACGTTATGACGTAAATAATGGCACGTGGCGGGTATTTCTTCAAGAAAATGCTGCTAAACCTTCTATTCCAGTCCGATACCAAAATGGAGAGTGGAGTATACATAGTGAGGTTGGTTTGGAAGGTGGGTCACCAGTAAACTCTGGAATGGAAACTTTGTTTAATCAGGATGTATATGGTGTCGATACTTTCTTTAATATTCGGGAAATGACATTTAATGAACGCTATGTTGGCCTATCGTACAGTAGTAAACCTTATGAACAAAGTTTTAGTGTTCAGGGACTTCCAGGTATTCATGAAATTCCGTCCGAGATATATCATGGCACGGAACAGAAAACCTATTTTGATATTTCTACTCATGGGGATAGTAGAAAGGTGATCTCAATTACAGGTAAGCCTGTTAGCCCAAAGCAATTCTATAAGGAACTTAAAGACTACGTTAAATATTATAAAAAAGGAACGCCAATCCGATTGTTTTCTTGCGGGGCAGGACGTGGCGGTAAGTTTTCTTTTGCTCAACGATTGGCTAATGCGATGAATGTGCCCGTAAAAGCCTATACGGTGGAAATTCCCTTTCCTAATCGAGCAAACCAGCTGGAACGATACGCAAAGATTTTCAAACCCTTTTCTTCTGAAGCACTGCGAAAAGCATGGTCATAGGCTCAGAATGAAAGATAGCTTGATCGGATTGGTGGTTCGACAGTCAAGTATTGGATGGCGATTGCTATGGCGCAGGATAATGCGCCATAGTGCTCGGACCATTCATAGGCATTGTTGGAAAACAGTTGGAACCCGACAAGGTTTGAAAAACAGGGCTTTAGCTGCTTTTCATTTTGGATTCGGGAGAATCTGGATCCATGTAAATCAGTTCCCACAGATGGCCGTCTATATCCTGAAAGCCGTGTTGGTACATAAATCCGTAGTCTTTGGGTGGCATAGGGGTGCTGCCACCCGCTTCCAATACCTTGGTAACCAGCGTGTCTACATCGTCCCGGCTTGCACGAGATAGGCAAAGCAACACCTCGGTACTTTCGCTTGTATTGCAGAGCTTTTTGGGTGTGAATGTCTGGAAGAAGGGCTCCACCAACAGCATGACAAAAATGTTCTCGCCAACGATCAAACAGGTGGCATTTTCATCTGTGAAGTGAGGGTCGAAACTGAACCCGAGTGCGGTGAAAAATTCGACCGATTTATTCAGGTCCTTGACGGGTAAGTTGACGAAAATTTGAGTTTGCATGATCTCTTTTTCGCAAGTGAAGTAGGGATAAGGTCAAATCAGGCTTACATGGGTTCGAGCCGGCGCCACAACCAAAGCAGCACCAAAGCCATACAGGTAATTAAGCTGGCAGCCAACAGGGGGCTGAACTGCCAAGCGATGAGTGTGGCGCTGATACCCATCAGTACGGTGATTGTCCATTTGTTACGCCGACTCAGCCTGCGGCCGTTGTGCCAGTTGTGCAGTATTGGGCCAAATCGAGGATGAGTGACCAGCCTGTTATGCAATTGCGGAGAACTCTTCGCTGCAGCCCACGCGGCCAGTAGCACAAATTCTGTGCAGGGCAGCCCTGGTAGCAAAAAGCCCAGTGTCGCCATACCTAGGCATACCACTGCAAGCGCCCAGAAAAACCCTCTCCTCAGGCGGGAAACCAGGTTGGTGTTGGCGACAGCGTGAGTTAGCTCCGGCATCGGCAAGTCTCTTGTAAATGCTTGTCCATCGACATGCTGTCAGATTGGACAACGGAAGTTACGTTCTGATGGCTTCACGTCAGCTACAGCAAAGTGTTTTGTACTACCTGATGCAAGCCTGAATTTTTAGCGTAGGCGGCGATTGGGTAGAGGCCAAATAGATTTGTCCAAAGATGGCTCAACAAATGCTAGAAGGCTTTGCCAGCGAGAAAGAATGATGTCGCCTGATAAATTGCAAGCTATCTATTGGTTTGTAAGGGTTTTCCTTGTCTGATGAACTTTATAGCGAGTGCATGTACTGATATCCCAACATCATGGATGGGTATCAAGTATATGAATTTCATCAGTAATTCGAATGTCTTTAAGGGCGGTTCCATCGTGGCGATGGCGACTGCTTTTTTATTATCTGGGTGTGGTGGGTCGGACAAGCCAGCGGTGCAGCGCGATGCGCTTGCGTGTCAAGATTTCGATCAGCTGGCAAATGGTGATTGGTACCGGTCTACTCAGCGCACAGCTGGGGTTGATGCGCCCGACTTATTTGCAGATTTGCCGCAACAAAATTATCAGGCATTGCTGGCTGCACTGAAGGCAGCGGCTCAGTCACCACTCGCTAATGAGAACAGCGACTTAGGCAAGCTTGTACGTCTATTTGCCAGCCAAGCTCAGCCAACACCTACTACGATGGTTGCCTTGAATGAAGAATGGCAGCTGGTGGATGGTATGGCACAAATCCAGGAAGTACCGGTTGTCATGGCGAAATTATTGCGTGTTGGCACCGTACTGCCCTTAAATTTGCAAGCTCAAAGTGTTTATAGGGAAGAGGATACCAAGCCAATTCAACTGAAATTAGTTCAAAGTGACTTATTGCTGTCGAGTGGTACAACAGAGACCCGGCGTGATCATATCGCGCGTATGTTGGTAGCAGCTGGCGTTGCTGCAGACCAAGCTGCTGTCGATGCGGAAGCTGTTGAACGTATGGAGCAGCGGATCAATGAACCAGCGGCATCGACACCTTCAGGTTCAGTGACGTTCGATATGCCAACCTTCAAACAGCAACTTGGTATTGCAGCTGACGTTGAAGTGGATGCGGCTACTGAAACCAAATTATCGCAGATGATGGCCGAATTCAGTTTGCCGCAATGGAAGAGCTTTCTGAGATGGCGCCTATTGAAGAGTTTCAGTGCTTATCTGCCTGTACAGCTTGCCAGTGAAGAGAAGCGTTGGCAGCCTTCATGGAAGCCTAGATTTTTGGCGAATGCCACTTGGGCAGATTCAACGGCTGTCTTCGATGATCGAGTCCGTTTTGCAGCCGCGCTGATGCCGGATACCTTGAACCGCTTCTACGTAGAGAAGGTGATAGGGCCAAGCAAGCTGGCAGCAGTCAACACCATGATGCAGGAGTTGAAGCAGGAGATGCGGACAAGAATTCAGACTCGTGCCTGGTTGAGCCCGACGGGTCGAGATGCTGCACTACGACGGCTTGATACCATGGCCATGGTGGTAGTTCAACCCGAAAAGTGGACTGATTACAGCAGCCTCACTATTGAAGCTAACGATGCGCTGGGCAATATTAAGCGTGCGAACCAGTTGAATTTTACAGAACTGGTTAAGAGCGCTGGGGCACTGCCGCGACTTGGTGCCAAGGACGGTTTCGGTTGGGGTAGCTACGATCCCAGATATGTACCAGGTCGTAATGTACTGGTGGGCGATATTGGTATGCTGTTGTCGTCGCCAATGGCAGATTTCGAAAATAAACCCGCGTTTACCTATGGCTTTCTGGGGGCTTCTATTCTTGCCCATGAAATGGGGCATGGCTTTGACGCCAGCGGTACCCAGGCAATGCCGCCTAATGTCCCTGCTCCACCGGCTATGGGGCTTGCCGCTAGCGATATTACCTACTTCAAGTCCATGGAAGACCGCCAATACCAGCACTATGCCGACTATGTGAAGAGTGTGCTGGGTGTCAATATCCCAGCTTTACGTATGACGCTTGAGGATGTGGCAGACCTGACCGGCTTGGAAGTTGCAACGCAGCTGGCTCAGAAAAAGTGGTCAGGTGTTGCGGCAATGGATCAATTCTTTAAGGGCTATGCGTTTACTCATAGAGACGCAAGCACTCTTAAGGAAATGCAGGAACATGCATCCACTGTTCCCGCTCATGCGGTATCGAAATACCGAGTAAACGGCATATTGTCCAACTCACAGGCGTTTGCTGCTAATTATGGCTGTAAATCGGGCGACCCGATGGTGAGGGCGGATAAGGATCGCATTACGCTGTGGTGAAGTGACGGCCCACAATTCGGTGGGCTGCCGGCTACCAACTTGTTACGTGACTTCGTTCAAGGTTGGTGCAACGGCTTCAAAGGCGTTGATGACCAGTGCATCAAACTGGGTATCGAGCAGGCCGTTGACTTCAAACAGCGTACGCATGATGCCACGGCGATAGTCGGTGTCGGTCAGGCCGGCAACCTTGTCGTACAAGAGGTCGGCAATCGCCAGCATCATGGCGCCAGGGTGAGGTGGTAGGGAATAGGCAGGGGCTGCGATGCCTTTGCCGTTGGCCCATAGATGGTGCTGGCGGATGATCTGGGCGGCTTCCGTGCAGTCTGGTGCGATGCTCAGCAGCCAGGAGGCTGAACGTTCTGGATGTAGTGTGTAGCGCTCCCAATCGGGTGAACCTGCCGTTGGTGGGGTCAGCAGCAAGGCGTCTGGCTCGGCCAACAGACCGACATCGTGCCAGAGTACGGCAATGTGTAAGGCTTCCTCGTTGCTGGGAGGGTGGTATTGCTGGTTGAGCGCCATAACGCAAGTGAGTTGAAAGCGAGTGCGTTGTCGCCAGGCGGGTTGTCGGCATGCCAGCCCTTTGGCCAGCTGTTCGCCCAGGGCGATGATGCTGTTGGGGGCATCGTCTGGAAAAAGCGGGTCGGGCTGCAGGACACGGTCTTCTGGTTCGGCAAGCCAGGCGCCATGGGCGGTCAGCAGGATTTTTCGCGATAAGTTGTCGGCCTCGTTCTGGCTCCTGGCGTTGCCCAGCTGAACGATGAGTTTGAGCAGGCCATCGCGTGGTGTAGGGTCGAACTGGTGGGTGTTGACCAGACAGTCGATCATGGGTTGGATCTGGTCCATACTTTGCAGCAGGGCTTCGGCAACCAGCGCAGAACACAGGAAGTGCTTTTCCCGTAGGCTTTGCAGCACATTTTCAAGCTGGTGGACGAACTCCATGATGGGAGTGGCACGGCAATAGCCAAAGTCTCCCTTGATGGTGTGTATGTGCCGGAATGCGCTGGCAATGAGGTCGGCGGAGTCAGGGTCCTCAACCAACCGATGTAAGTCCCTTTCCAGATCGGGCAGGTGCTCTTGCACCTCGGTGATCACATCGGGCAGCAGGTTGAAGTCGACATCGGCCAAACTCATGGGGGCTCCACGTTGGCAAGCAATTCATGATGTTACCGCGCAGCCTTGAACAGGGCTTATGCGCTACACCCTGTCGATAGCTGCGTGCGACAGATCATGAACAGGTTCTTAAACCTATCTAAATCTGCGGCGCGTCGGCGACACGGCGTTGAAAACGTCCTCGGCATGCTCATTTACCGCTTGTAAATTCTGCTTCCTCAGCTGTTTTCGCCTTGTCTCGCCCTAGCTCGCGAGACGTTGAATAAATTCTTAGGCGTTCGAACCTATCCAGCAACACCAATATTCCGGCAGAACAAAGGCATGCACTGCATGATAGGTGCTGGCCTATGTTTTGATATTAGTCGTCGCGTACGGCACGTATCTCTATCTAAATGCGCCGGCGATCTGTTCTATCAGGGCGCAGGGTTGGCGTTGTTGGCGTGAATCGCCTCGATGCTTGCTATCACATCCGCGCTGAGCGTCAGGTCAACACTGGCGATATTTTCCTCCAACTGTTTCAGCGTGGTTGCCCCGATCAGATTACTGGCGACGAAGGGGCGACTATTCACAAAAGCAAGCGCCATCTGCGCAGGCGATAAGCCATGCTGTCTGGCTAGGTGCGCATAGGCATGCGTTGCCGTTTCTGCGCTGGGTTTGTTGTAACGTTGGAACCGTGAGTACAAGGTCAACCGTGCACCTTGCGGTCGGGCACCGTCAAGATACTTCCCGCTGAGCATGCCAAACGCCATAGGTGAGTAAGCCAGCAGGTCTATTTTTTCGCGGTGGGTGAATTCGGCAAGGCCAATCTCAAACGTGCGATTAAGCAAACTGTAAGGGTTTTGGATGCTGACGATGCGTGGCAGATCGAGTTTTTCGCTGGCGCGCAGAAATTGCATCACACCCCACGGTGTTTCATTGGAAATGCCGATGTGCCTCACTTTGCCGGTTTTTACGAACTCTGCGAGTACGCTCAGGGTTTCCTCAATCGCCACGCTTTGTTCATTTTCTATCCAGGGGTAACCCAATCGCCCGAAGGTGTTGGTGCTGCGGTCCGGCCAATGCAGCTGGTATATATCGAGGTAATCGGTTTGCAGACGATCAAGGCTGGCGTGTAGCGCAGCTTCCAGATTCGGCCGATCGAACTGGTTGCTTGCACCGCGAATATGCTGTGGTTGATGGGGTTGGCGCTGCGGTCCGGCAATTTTACTGGCGATGATCACATCATCACGCCGTCCACGTTTCTTGAGCCAAGTGCCGATGTAACGTTCTGTCAGGCCATAGGTCTCGGCTTTAGGCGGTACCGGGTACATCTCGGCGGTGTCGATCAGGGTGATGCCGCGCTCGATAGCAAAGTCGAGCTGGGCATGGGCCTCGGCTTCCGTGTTCTGTTCACCCCAGGTCATAGTGCCAAGGCCGATCAGGCTGACTCTCAGATCAGTTTGGCCCAGTTGACGGTATTGCATATCGCTTTCCTTTAGTTTTGTGTCCGCACCCTGCTGACGACTGCTCGCGACATATCGAAAACAAGCTCTTATGTCTTGGGTTCTGGGTGGGTGAGCATCGTAGCTTGTCATTTTGGCATTAAGAAGGGATTAATAATTCTTAATGGATATATGGTGTCGTTGCTATGCTCTAAATGGCCTGTTCACAACATGTTTGAGCAACCGTCAGTGTAATACCGCTTCTTCAATATGCTGACAGTTGGAGTCCGGGCTGTAGTTGCCTGGCAAAAGATTGAACAGGTGTTGATATCCACCTTTGTCGTGCGAGTACAGATCATGACCCATATTGCCCGTTTGGTTGCTGCAAGCTTCATTCTCGGCTTCTCCTGCGTCGCCTATGCAGGCCCTGCTTTGCTGAATGTTTCGTACGATGTGATGCGCGACTTCTACAAGGATCTGAACCCGGCGTTTGTTAAGGCCTACAAGGCCAAAACGGGTGAGGATGTCATGATTCAGCAGTCCCATGGCGGGTCGGGCAAGCAGGCGAGGGCGGTGATCGATGGCCTGGAAGCGGACGTCATCACCATGAACATGCCGCCCGATATCGATGCCTTGTACGACAAGGCCAAGCTGGTGCCAGAAAAATGGGAACAGCGTCTGCCTAATGACAGCCTGCCATTCACCAGCTTGCAGGTGTTGATCGTACGCAAGGGCAACCCGAAACAGATCAAGGATTGGTCCGACCTTATCAAACCCGGTGTACAAGTCGTGATGCCCAATCCCAAGGTAACAGGCAATGGCCGTTACAGCTATCTCGCTGCCTGGGGGTATGCGCTGAAGCAGCCCAATGGGAATGAGCAGATAGCACGAGAGTTTGTCGCTGCGATTCTGAAGAATGTGCCGGTACTGGATTCAGGTGGCCGTGCAGCCACGACAACCTTTATGCAGCGCGGTATTGGCGATGTGTTGCTGACCTTTGAAAACGAAGCCGAGATGATTGCCCGTGAATTTGGCCGTGGTGGTTTTGAAGTGGTGTATCCGAGCTTATCGGTAAGGGCCGAGCCGCCGGTTACGATAGTCGACAAGGTGGTGGATAAGAAAGGTACGCGCAAACAGGCCGAGGAATATTTGAAGTTCCTGTGGACGCCGGCTGCGCAGGAAATCGCGGCACAAAACTATTTACGCCCACAAGACCCGGATGTGGCCAAGAAGTACGCCAGCCAGTTTCCCGCTGTGAAGCTGTTCACGGTGGATGAGGTGTTTGGCGGTTGGCGCAAAGCGCAGAAGACGCACTTTGAAGATGGCGGCAGTTTTGACCAGATCTATGCCAGGAAATAAGGGGGAGGGAATGAAGCGTAATGACGTATCTGCCCCACATTTGTCGGGCTGGCTAATCCGTTTGCATTGCCGTTCACGATGACGATGCAATTCAAACAAGCCAGCGTGTTGCCGGGTTTCAACTTGGCGATGGGCTACACCGTCGCCTATCTCAGCCTGATTGTGCTTTTACCGTTGTCCGCGTTGGTGCTGAAGACAACTAGCCTCAGTTGGGCGGCATTCTGGCAGATAGTCACTGCTAATCAATTGGTTGCTGCATACAAACTCACTTTTGGTGCGAGCCTGTTGGCTGCGGTAATCAACCTGTTTGCCGGCTTGCTCGTAGCTTGGGTGCTGGTGCGTTACGACTTTGTCGGCAAGCGATTTATCGATGCCTTGGTGGACTTGCCATTTGCGTTACCCACTGCGGTAGCCGGCATCGCGCTGACAACGCTGTATGCACCGAATGGCCTGATTGGTGAATGGCTTGCGTCATTGGGTATCCAGGTCGCCTTCAAGCCGCTTGGTGTGGTGGTGGCGCTTACTTTTATCGGCTTGCCCTTTGTGGTGCGTACCGTGCAGCCTGTGTTACAGGATCTTGAATCCGAAGTGGAAGAAGCCGCGGCTTGCCTTGGCGCCAGCCGCTGGCAGACGTTTCAGAAAGTAATCTTCCCCGCGACATTACCCGCGTTGCTGACGGGCTTCACCTTGGCGTTTGCACGGGCGGTGGGCGAATACGGCTCGGTGATCTTCATCGCCGGCAATATCCCGTTCGAGTCGGAAATCGTGCCTTTGTTGATCATCGGCAAGCTTGAGCAATACGACTATGCCGGCGCAACGGCAATCGCCACGGTGATGTTGGTGATTTCCTTTGTGTTGATTCTGCTGATCAATCTGATCCAGTGGTGGCATACACGTCGCCATGGCATGCGTAAGTAGGGGCTGTGATGCTGCATACCACCTCCACTGTTCAGCGTTCTACCGCCACCAATGAGCCAACCTGGTTACGCTGGTTGTTGATTGCCGGCGCGCTGACCTTTCTAAGCTTTTTCCTGGTGCTGCCACTGTTATCGGTATTCGCCGAAGCCTTACGCAAAGGATGGTTGTTGTATTGGGAAGCGCTGCGCGAGCCAGATGCATTGTCGGCGCTGTTGTTGACCCTGACCGTGACGGCAATCGCCTTGCCCCTGAATCTGGTCTTCGGTGTGGCTGCGGCTTGGGCGATCGCCAAGTTCGACTTCAAGGGAAAAAGCCTTCTGATCACCTTGATTGACTTGCCGTTCTCGGTGTCACCTGTCGTGGCCGGCTTGATCTATGTACTGCTTTTTGGCGCACAGGGCTGGTTTGGCCCCTGGCTGATGGCGCACGACATCAAGATCATCTTTGCCATCCCCGGTATTGTGCTCGCCACGGTGTTTATCACCTTCCCCTTCATCGCGCGTGAATTGATCCCGTTGATGGAAGCCCAGGGCACCGAAGAGGAACAAGCTGCCATGGTGCTGGGTGCAAGCGGTTGGCAGATGTTCTGGAAGGTGACACTGCCCAATATCAAATGGGGGCTTTTGTATGGCGTCATCCTGTGCAATGCCCGCGCCATGGGTGAGTTCGGCGCGGTATCGGTGGTATCGGGTCATATCCGTGGTCTGACCAACACTACGCCTTTGCATGTGGAGATTCTCTACAACGAGTACAACTTCGTGGCGGCTTTTGCCTGTGCGTCCATCCTGGCGTTGTTAGCGTTGCTGACCTTGGCGGCCAAGAGCTGGGTGGAGTGGCAGGCTGAGCGCCAGCACGCGGAAGATAACGCGGTGTCTGTGCAGCAGGAAGATGACCAGATGCTCAGCGTGGCTATGCCGGATTCAACCCGATAAATGACGCCCATCGTGTTCTACACCCCAATACAGGTGATGCAATGAGTATCGAGATCCAATCGGTTGCCAAACGCTTCGGTGCATTTACGGCGCTGGATAACGTCAGCCTCAAGGTCGAGACCGGGGAGCTGCTGGCCTTATTGGGGCCATCGGGCTGCGGCAAGACCACGCTGTTGCGCATTATCGCCGGCCTGGAAACCCCGGATGCAGGCCAGATTCATTTCCATGGTGAAGACACGACAGACCGGCATGTGCGTGATCGCCAGGTCGGTTTCGTATTCCAGCACTATGCGCTGTTCAGGCATATGACGGTGTTCGAAAATGTGGCGTTCGGTTTGAGAGTACGGCCCAAAGAGACCCGGCCCAGCGATAAAGAAATAAAACGCCGGGTGCACGAGTTGTTGAATCTGGTACAGCTGGATTGGTTGGCCGACCGTTACCCGGCACAGTTGTCGGGTGGGCAACGTCAACGCATTGCATTGGCGCGTGCCTTGGCAGTGGAGCCCAAGGTTTTGCTGTTGGATGAGCCATTCGGCGCGCTTGATACCAAGGTGCGCAAGGAGTTGCGTCGTTGGCTCAAGCGCCTGCATGAGGAAGTACACGTTACCTCGGTGTTTGTGACGCATGACCAGGAAGAAGCACTGGAGGTGGCGGACCGGGTCGTGGTGATGAATAAAGGCAGGATTGAGCAGGTCGGTACGCCGGAACAAGTGTACGACACCCCTGCGACGCCGTTTGTATATCAGTTCCTTGGCGATGTGAATCTCTTTCACAGCCGTGTACATGGTGGTTTCGCTCAGGTAGGCGAGCAGCAGGCAGGGCCGGATGGCGCAGTGGCGTACGTACGCCCGCACGATATCGAGATTCTGCGTGAACCTAGCCAGCAAAGTCTGGTAGCCAAGGTGGACCATGTACGGACGATAGGTTCAATCATCCGCCTGGAACTGAGCCTGGAGAATGGCGACCCGGTAGAGGCAGAGCTAAGCCGTGATGCGTTTGCGCATAACCGTTATGTCAGCGGGGAAAAGGTTTATATCCGCCCACGTACAGCAAGGGTGTTTGCTGACGACTTTTCGATTTGATTTCCCTAGGGTCTGTTGACGTTTTGACTTCGGTATATTGAAGAAGCGCAGCAAACCCGCAGAATTACGGTTCCTATACTAATCACCCTGCGGGTTTGCTATGCCCCGATTGATGCTCAGTGACGAGCTTTGATCGAAGCTGGAGAAAATTCTTCTTCAGCAAACCATTTACCACAAGCCGTATCTGCGAATGACCGTTGAGGGAAT
>NZ_JBQXDJ010000036.1:0-1243 GCF_052601015.1 Chitinimonas violaceus
AGGCATCGCCGTTGTCGTCGGTGAGCTTGGCCTGGCTGTTGTAGGTACGAAGAACATCGGCGTCGACACCACGCCCGACCAGCAACTCATCACGTCGTTGCAACACCAGATTACCGTGGGCGACATTAACGAAGACGCCTTCGCCAGCCTGCCCAAATGACTTGGCGGATTGCCCCGCGCCTAAGCGCGGCGCCAGACTGCCTTGAAACAACCCCGTATCCTGTCCTGCAACGATTGCCACCATCTCTACACCCTAAACCTGAAAAAAGCAGGCCGCCATGAGACGCAGCAGCCTTAGTCAGGGAATATCACCGGACGGAGTTAGCAATTGTTTAGGTAGCAACTGAAAATAATTAAGAGAATTTGTAGAAAGGTGAATTTATCGACCTGGGTTGGTCGGTTTTGTGAGTCCGGGAGGCAAATGGTAGCGCGCGTGTCTACTCACTCAACCTTTTCTCAGGCGCAGAGGCGGGCTTCTTCAAAAATAACGTCCAAGCCGGGACAGAAGACCCATTGAAAATTGTACTAGGCGGTACCTACACTCGCGCCCTGTTAATAGCGCCCTGTTGACGTCATTAAATAGGAGAGAAAAATTGCAGGTATTGAACTCACAGGAAACTGGGCAAGTTTCAGGTGGAATAGTCGCATTCAGACCTATTTTATGCCCCCGGTGCCCGCCGCGAACTGCTCCGAAACGCTGAGATAAACCCTTAGGCATTGATACCGCAAGGAGAGCGGATTCACTCCAGCTTTTAAACGATCAGGGAGTCAACCACCGACTCGTCTATCAGACATCGTTAAAGACTGACCCATTGGTCGACATACCTTGCTGCGTTATCATTCTGCTGACGCTAAGAGCGTCCTGTTTACGTGGTCCTGATTGAACAGGCAAAACCAGAAAGAGATTTGATGCAATTACTTAACATACTGGAAATCGATCAAGTAAACGGTGGGACTACTTCTTATGTGAGAGCGATAGACGCATCAGATAATCAGGTCATGAATAACTCAGCGCAGAAACCGGCGAGACCGATGAGCCCTGTGCCGAAGTTTGACTTTTCTCGCCATCAAGACTTGTTTTCTCTTACTTCTGCTTTCACCACTTTTTGAATTTAGGGGTCGCTTCAGAAAACGGAAAATAAAGCACGTTAAGGTCGCCTTCGACTCTTTTGATTTTTAGCAAAATCATTGAGATCGTCAGCGATTGGTACGACAACAAGGGCCATGAGCGTCAACGCTAGCG
>NZ_JBQXDJ010000036.1:1341-46080 GCF_052601015.1 Chitinimonas violaceus
TGCCGCTGACGCGGCCCGGCTATTTAATGTCCACCCGTCGACGGTAGCTAGACTACTAGCCAAGAGCCTAGCATCAGGCATGACAAAAGCCTAACGTGCTTTAAATTCCGTTTTCTGAGGCGACGCCTTCTCGCTGGCCAGGCCGGTACTGACCACGGGCGACAAGATCGGGGCACGCATGGCCTTCAAGGATGCTTACAACCGGCTGGTACGAGAAAACAGGGAACGCGGTCAATCGGTGCGCTGGGTAGCATCGCTCGGTTGGGACGAGGTACGACGAGAGCAGGCCCTGTGCCTGGCCAGGGAGCGGGGACGCCTCTCCGCGAAAGACGTGGCGGGGTATCTGGTGGGACCGGCAGTGCTGCCCACTGCCCTGCTTGCGGCACCGGCTACGCTCAGCAAAGAAAAGCTTGCGCACAACAAGCGGCACCTGGAAGGCGTCATGGCCATCCTGGTAAATGGTCAGAAAAAAATGGCCGCGCAGCGTGAGCAAGCCGCCAATGCCGAGCGGTTCGAGTTTGAAACCAGACGCGCCGCCTACTTACGGCAAGTGGAACGATGCCAACGGGAACGACAAGCTGCAGTGCATCAGGTTGGGTAACGCACTTTCCACATAAATGCCGTTTAAGGCGATAGAACCATTTTGTTACACATTGCTAGCAGACAAGGGTTCTGATGCCTTCCATACCTGTTTATGTGCCATCTGGCGCTATGCAAGGCGTTGGCAGGGATCGTGTCTGCTGCTCAGGGTTTGCCACCCAGATTCCCCATTTTGCGCTCATGCGGCAAAAGTCAGCAGATCTTCTGCCCGTTGCACGGCAAAGCCGCGCTGGCAGGACGCACTTGGACACCCCTAAAAATGGCCCCGAAACTCGCCAAATTGTGTGCCCTTAACTCGCGTCAAAATACCCCCACACCAGACGCACCACCTTGTGGTTCCTAACGCGTTGAAGTATAAGGGATTCAGGTGTTAACAGTTGTTATCAGTGTTAACACTTTCGGTCTTAAGCGCATGAATAAAAAAAGCTATTTCTGTTAACAGGTGTTAACACCATGACGCGTGCCGATAGCGTGAGCTTGTCTGGACAAGCTAAAGGCAATTTCAGGTGCGATATGGGTCATCCTGGCGGGAGCGATGGAGGATGCCCTTGCTGGGTGTGCGTGCCATCTGGATTTGTGCAAACCGATTGTGCCACGCCGCAGCGCTCCAGGTGCTGCGCGACGCCGCTATCCAGCCCCTGAATGCTGCACCCTGGGAGACCATCGGGGTGTATACACCGTAGACAGGGATCGCCTTTAGGAATCAATCGATTAAACGCGAAATGTAAACATCGTATACAGCTGTATACAGGCACATTCCTTTAAATTCAGTGACTTACAGCCCGCAAAGCGGTGCGTCTGGTGTGGGGGTATTTTGACGCGAGTTAAGGACAAACAATTTGGCGAGTTTCGGGCCTACTTTTAGGGGCAGTCCAAGTGCGTCCTGCCAGCGCGGCTTTGCCGTGCAACAGGCAGCTAATTGGCAAAGTAATGCATGTCCTGGCAACACCGGGGCAAATATGGGCCAGACCAGGAATAGCCGCGATAGTAGGCAGCCTGCACCGTTTCCACGGAAACATAGCGCAAAGGCTTCGAAAGCCTATCTTGCCACACCCCTACATTGCATGGGTTTTTGATGCCGTGCATGCCTGTTTATGCGTCATGAATGGCTATTGGCACCGGGTTAGCGGGTAATGCTGGTCCGTTGTGAGGGACGCGAGTGGAAGCATTAAAGCCTTGTCCCAGGTAGCGCTGCTTTGTCCCACTTAGGTGGGACAACTTTTCTGCTTATGAATCAACGATGTCCCAGTTGTCCCACTTGTCCCGGGTAGAAATCATTACGTGCGAGACAAAAAAATAGCGAGGTACGTACAGACGAAAAAAGTCTGCACGCGCTCGTGCGTGAAAGTGGGTGGGACAAGTGGGACAAACGGGACATCCCCGTCAATACTGGGTTTGGCGTGTCCCACCTAAGTGGGACAAAGCAGCGCTACCTGGGACAAAACGCTGTTTCTGTCACCTTTGGGCTGGCCGCAGACAGGGGCGAAGATAGCGAAAACCTGTTTTTGTTCCGGGTTCTAGCAATTTGTTCCGGGTAAACCGGGGAGTGTTCCCACAACCCGGAACAGACTATCTCTCTGATTTATTTCCTATTTATCTCTTTTGTTCCATGTGTTCCGGGTGTTCCGGGTTGTTTTCACGCACATGAGAGGAATAAAAAAATTACCCGTCTCAGGGGTGTTTATTAGTGCGTGCGCACACATAGGCGCGTTAGACCCGGAACACTCGGAACACCCGGAACAACCCAGTAATGACGCGGGTTTGCTATTTTCAGAACCCGGAACAAAGACATGAGAACCCGGAACAAATTGCTAGAACCCGGAACAAACATGCGTTTCGCATCAAAACTGGGGAAGAAATCGTGGCCTGCAATCATCAGCAGGCCATTGTAACGCAGAATGGCAGCCTGCCTTCTTCTGGGGTGGGTTGTTGCACCGTTGTTGCTGTTGCCTTAACGAAATCGCCTTAGCCTAGCGGCAGAGGGGGGTCCAAATCACCCGCAATCAAAACAACCCAGGAAGGACCCATACCCTGGCCCTCCCCTTGCAACGCCTGCAACATGTAGTGAGCAGCGAGCAATCCCCAACAACGGGGAAGGGGGTAACACTGCTTACTTTGCCAAGTCAGATGCCAAATGCTTAATGTGGGATCGTCACAAGTTTCTAATGCTTTGCAGAAACTTCAGAATCGATACCGTTAAGGCACTTGGTGATTTCGGGATTAAACTTTACGTACACAACGGCATCATCAAATGACACTTTGAAGTCATCAATCACAGGAAAAGACAGCGTTCTGTTTCCCGTTTGTGAAATAACTCGGTGACGGAGAAGTAGATTAAAGTTTGCCGCCATGAGACCAAGCGTTTCAAGTCGTCTAGCTATAGGAAGTGTGAACAAGCCCGGTTGCTCCACCATCATTACACTGGGTGGCCATTCGATAACGGAAGTAATTTCTGGATTCCAATCGCCATCTAGATTCCGGTATATGGCAAGTGTTACTACCGTATCTATCAATGCCTGGTGGATTCCCAGCGATTCAAAGTAATGCTGATATCGCTTCTGCAATCCTGGGTCGCTTGGACTAACAGAGAAAAGTGGACCTGCCTGCGTTGAAGGTTCACTTACAAGTGAGTCTGCAATGATATCTCGGCCATTTTCTATGGCGGTAAAGCTCAATTTGTTCAGAGCAAGGTGGCCATATCCAAACTCACATAGGCGTGCAACAAGTTGCTCCAGATCTACAGGGCGGTAATCTGCTGTCTCTGGAGAACTGAAGGGCGCTACACTTTTTGCGGCCATCTTCATAGCAGCGCTATTGTTGTAGGAGAATGCCCTTGCCAGTGCTTCATACCAATGGCTGTGCTTCACGCCTACGATCTGACGGTAGGCGCTCTTTTTGAGTGCGTGGATAGTATCGATGTGGAAATGAATTGCAGTCATAGCAACCCCATTGCTTTATGGACTACATATCGGCGATTCCATGTGTCCCAAGTCAATAGGAGCTACGTGCAAGCAGGAAAATACTGACCATATTTAACCCGCCGACAGGTTTGGGTGGCACCCTTATGCGCAACAGTAAAGCTACCCGCTTCGTTTCGCAAGCTATGAGTCCAACCATTTTGTTCATGAGCAGCCGCCACATTTTCCCATGGGAAAATTTGCAGGACGCCCTTTCTATGAAATTGCGTGTCATCAACCTTGGTGCACAGGCGCTGCCCTGCTTTCTCCCACCGGTAAATCGGCGGTAATTCGTGCCGGGCTATCATTTTCCCATGGGAAAATTTTTAGAGCGACACCCGAGAGAAGGCATTCGCCCTACATCTCGAAGTCGCTGCTGACTTCATCTTGATACTGGTTCTGCTCTGCGATTGCTAAGGCTTCGTCAATATCTGTGAAAGCCGAAACACGCTCACCATCCTGCTCAACCCAGCAGAACGTTACTTCGCCCTGGTCGGTCAGGACCTCACCTTCAACGACCGTGATACCTCCTGCGTATCGCTCGACGATAGTCCGGCTGACAATGTGTCCGGTTGTCATTGCTTGTCTCCCATTTGGATAGGATGGCTACGTGTATTGCGCTGCTTAAGCTGACTCGCAGTCAGCAAATTTTCCCATGGGAAAATTTCTAGGACGTCCGCTTGATGGGAGCAAGTTTTGACGGGCGCTTCATTGCGTTAATCCAACGGCTGATTGTCGGTGGCCATACCGGCCACACATTTTCCCATGGGAAAATTTTTGGCTTTCCCACCCATGAGAGAGTGATTTATCGATCTTTTGTCGTGACTAAGCCGGACACCAAATGCTCCAGCTGTGTTTCGGAACGTTCCAACTCTGCCATGATTCTTGCCATCCGCTGCAGTACCGCTTCTGTTTGGCGTTGCTGGTTCATGATCTTGCACAAACGTTGCCCTGTCTCTTTATCCCTCAGCCGGACACGTTCCTGGAAATGCACACCTTTACTGCCTAACTGGGTTACCTTGGAAGTAGCGGACAAGTTTCTTTGGAAGAGGCTAAAAAGTGATTGCCAATGGCGAACTAAACGAGCGCTTCAAATACGCTGACGTTAGCGCCTGAGTGGAGATATTACTTTGACCTATTCGACCAGCAATCAACACAACGCCAATACAGCGGCGTCAACTATGGTGGAACTTAGTCTAGTAGGACACGCCAAACATGATTGTTGAATGCTTCCATTGTCGCCAGTATGTTGATGCCCAGGAGGCAGGCTCATATTGGCGGAACTACAATGGCCTAGGGCCTGCTAGACGATACACATTGCTTAGATGCCCTACATGCCAGGAACCTATCCTTGTTAGCCAAACCAATATTGGCAACATAGCTGATGGTGACATTTGGGATACACCAGTTATTGTTTTCCCCGAAAGTGATATTCGCGTAAATCCAATAGCTCCTCGTGAAATTCGCACAGCATTTGAGGAAGCTTGTACATGTTACAGGGCACAGGCTTATACAGCATCGGCAATCATGTGCCGAAAGACACTCGAAGGAATCTGCATTGTTCACGGTATCAACGAACGAAACCTTCAATCTGCGATAAAGAAAATGAAGGAACAGTCGTTGATAGATGACCGATTGTATGAATGGTCTGATGTCTTGCGAATTGTTGGAAATGAAGCGGTACACGATGTCGGCGTCGTCCTCTCGCAGCCTGATGCCAAGGACACGATTGAATTCACAAACGCAATTCTGGACTATCTGTTTTCGTATCGAGACCGCTTCGAACAGTTCAAAAGACGGCGCTCTAGCAAATAAAACCCAGGAATAAGGTGCAAAGTTCGCATCAAGTACGCACCCCTACGCGCGAACCGGCGTAGTGCGAACTCTCACGCTGCGAACTCCAGGGGTTTGGTTGATCTGGTAAAAGCAGGACGGCTCATCAACGCCAATGCAGTTACCGGGTAGACATATCCAAGCCATTGATCACATTGAAACGATGGCTAATAAACCAGTCCGCTGCAATTTGCGCTTCCTGTTTGCCACTTAAGTTCATCGAGATATTGCGCTCTTCTCCGGCATCGACAATCAAGCTGTGCGTGTAAACATAGATGTCTGTATTAACCGGTTCAATCTCCAGCAGTTCGAAGCGCACTTTCATGCTGGGTATATAAATGCTCAGACAGTTCTCAGGGGCAGCGTTAAAGTTCAGCAATGCATCATCCAGTTTCAAGTGGCGGGATACTCCTGCCAAAGAGGAGCACTTGACTACCGAGCTGTACGCTTCATCCAGCTTTCGGGCGCAACGTTCGCATATCGTCCTGCCATTGCGTTCAACTTGCCTGCTGCGGCTGGCCACCTTACAGACAGGGCACAGCCAGGCAATCAAGTCACGGCTACCCAGCATGGCTTGCAGTCGCTTCGTTCTATCATCGTCCGCCATAACTTGATCCTGTTCCGTTAATGCAATCACTTAACTGACTTAGGTCTATCGCTGCCCTGACAAAGGCCGTGCGATGTTACGCAGTAGGCTTCAATATCTGCCTGATTTTGTAATAGTCCGCGCCCGTCAAATCTAACTGCTGCGTAGAGCCCGGCACAGTGAAGTGTTCGAAAGAGTCATGAACATAGTTGGCGAATAGCTCCCTGGTAACAGGCAACACCATATTGGGGTTTGGCAACGCCCCTTGTTCACCTTTTCCCTGTTGGGTGCGAGCCAGCATACTCAGCAATAAAGACATCTTCCGCAGTGCTTCTCCATTCGCGGCAAACTGAGGGGACTTGGCTTTGGTGTCTGCATCAGTCTTGGCCAAGCCAGAGTCGATCCAGGACCAATACTGCTTGCTGTGCGTTTCAAAGTGACTTTGCACGGAGCCGGAAGGCTTCACGGCGTTTATGTATTGAGTGAGAGTCTGGGATGTTTGTTTGGGTACATCAAATGAAGGTGAGAACACCTTGTCCCAATCATCAACCTCTTTCATCTCTTCAACAGACAACATTCTGAGCCCCGCGCCACGAGCCTCATCGAGCATCTGAAGTAACGCAACCCTCGCCAGAGTATTGGGTCTTCCTTGTGCCAAAAGGTCATACCCGCCACCTACATCGGCATGGGAGCCGGGATACACAATATGGCGAGTCTTACCATCCCCCACCGTTAACGAAAACGCGTGCCGCAGCTCATTGGCTGCCACAATATGGGTACACTTCTCGACATAGGGCGGTAGAGTCGTTTTGATTAACCCTGACATCAGATTATTCGCCGGCAACCCAACCGACTCGACCGTATCAAAAACCCCTAGGAATTTGATATTGAGCGGTATCCCCTCGTAGCGGAGCTTATTGCCTTCCTTGGTGATCTTCTCCGAACCGGCCAACCAATGCATAAATGCCCTAGCCTCAGTCGCACCTCGTGAGAAACCAAATGCAGCCAGATTGATCGCGTCGAGACGACGTTTCTTCTTCCAGGTTTCAATCTGCAGAAACAGATCAAAGGTCGCTTTCTCCAGCCGCTGCGTGATGCCGGCTGCGACACCAAGACCTACCGCGCTTTCCCCTTCTTCCTTGTAGCCGAACTCTTCTACTTCGGTGTATAGGCCATGGTCGATTCGCACCCGCCGTTTCTCGTATCGATCTTTAAATTCGAAAGGCGTGCCAAGCCCTTCGTAATATTGGCGATGAATGCCTTTACCTTCATCGAATAGATGCGCATCAAATAATGCCGCGATATTGGAATGAGATTTAGGAAAGTCACGTTCACGATGATTACCTGTTCCATCAAAAAAGAAGCTGGTCCAAAGCCTCACGTGGCATGTTGGGCAAGCTGGCGAGCTAGTCACACGAACCGTATCAATGGCCCGCTTCACCATATTCTCAACTGATTGAATCTTTGGGGGTATTGCATTGGCCATTGCTATTTCACCCCATCGGTACGTTCATTTGGGCCATCTGTATAGATGCCGTCATATTCTTCTTCTTTCTTCAGCCCCAGCTCTTTGATTCTGGCTTCCATCAAATCACGTCTCGGCCACGTATAGGCAGTCTTAATTTCAACGACGACTTTTCTACCGGGCAGAATATGTACGACAGCGCTATTTGCCATATCAGGCCACCATTTTTCTACTGGTGCCTTGACGGTCACAGCCTCCCCTTTTGAAGGGTCAAGTGTCACGTCCACTGTTTTCACCCCAAGCGGTAGCACAATACAACACATCCCTCCCCCACCTTGCACACCGCCAATTTTGGCTTTTCTCAACGCTGTGCTAACGGTCTTTCCATTGATCTTTACAAATGCGAATGACTCTTGAGAGTAGTTGTAAGCTTTTCCGGTAATGCCACCGACCATTTCAGGTTCTTGGGCCTGGCAGCTTGATATCAACAACACCAATGTTGTCGTTTGTACGCTGGTACGCATGATGCGCATCAAACTCAGGTTCAAGTGGCTTACTTTCATTGCAGTTTCCCTTATTCCACTTCGCTAACCGCTAACCATTCATCTGATGTGACGTCATCCAGTGCAGATACGAAACTTGAATGACCTGCACGCACTTTCTCTAAAGCTGCAGCAAATGGTGATTTATTTTCAAACCCTGTTGGTAATTGCAAGCTTAAGGCGCAGTAAAGCGATAAATCCGGTCTGAGTTTCAAACCAAGGCTATTACCCTTTGAAATACGCTCATTAAGCAACGTGCGGATTTCACAGCCATTCATGCCTTTCAACAAGGTCTTATTTATCACTCTAATTTGGGTGGCCACAGTCCAAGGAAACATGGCTTCATCAAGCGCATTGATGTTTTCGCTCGTGAATTGGATTGCACCTTCCAATTGATCCGTCCTCTGGCGGACAATGGAAAACACCTCGCCACAGACATCGCGTACCGCCCATAGCCGAGCTGGGCCCAGCAAGCGATGGATCTGACCTGATGTCATCAATGGCCATAGCGCAGCGATAGACTGTGGTTCCTGAAACCGGAACAGAGCACCCGACCCATCGGGCATGACGACTTCACGGATATTGCGCAGATGATCGGAAGGGTCGTAATCCGCCACCAGGAAACTGGCAACATCCTGGTTGATGGCAAACTCTGTCAGCGTGAGCAAAGCTTCATTGCTTTGCGCTACTTCTGCCAGCACCGGTCCGGTCTTCGCAATCTCCTGCCCTTCCAGATCGTCATACAGATTAACCAGTTCGCCTTTGAAAACCCCCTTAGCGGTGAGTTGCTGTGCGTGCTCATCCCAATCTGGCAAGCTGGCTTGATCAATCAGTACGTAAAGGTGGAAATCTGCATCCGGTACTTTACTGGACTGCTGGCCACAAGCGGTCTGTAGCCAGCGCACCAGTTCAATGGGCGTGTGGGCATAGGTTGGATTGAGCTTGGTCATGGCGTTAAGTTAAGGGGATGAATGTGCTCTTATTGGCTGATGCTGCTTCCGCACAGGGTAGCTTCAGATCCGACTTTGTCCAGGTCGGTAAGGGGAAGGTCATGTTGGCCGGTGGAACAAAGGTGATCTTACTGGCCTGTATCCGCATCTCCCCGGGGCAGGCTGCTGTTATGCCGCCGTTTTCCAGGGTGATACTGGCCCCCTCTGCCGTGCGGATCACGATCTTCTTACCGGCGGCCAACGTCACATCCCCGCTTGCCGATTCGAGCGTGAGCTTGCCTTTGGATGCAATCTGCATCGCCCCGTCCTGAGCCTGAGCAAGCAAGTCCCCCTCTCCCACGATGATGCTCAGGCCCTGCTGCTCATCCTTCTCACCCTCAGCCAGTCCACCAACAACGCTGACGCCCTGGTTGGCATCAATACGCAGCTGATTGCCTGTCATCAGGTGCAGGTGTCTACCAGCTAACCAGGACTGGGTTTCGTTGCTGAGCATGAACGCATTCTCACTGGCAGTGATGATGCCACCACGGGCGGCCAGCAGAATGATCGGGTCGGTCATCGCCGGTACCGTACCCGGTGTTTTGGTGCTGTTGGGCTTGGCTTTGATGTTCTTGTCGCCTGCATCCGAGAGCGCTTTGCCCACGTCTTCGGCATCAACCTGTCCTTGCACCGCATGCAGAAAGGCAGGAATCGGGCTGCGCTTGGGATCAAGGCTGCAATATTCCGATCGGGTGGTGCCCAGCTGGCTCGCTGCCGCGATGCCCTTATGGGTGGCGGTAGTCTGGCTTAACGCCTGAGATAGTTGCTGTGCCTGCTTGACCAGGGCCAGCGGTCCAGCCAATTCACCTGCCGGTTCATGGGTGTTGTTGTCGTGGCGGATGCTGTAGCTGGTCAGCAACCAACCCCGGCCAGCACGCAATGCACCATAGGCATCAGTACGCAACTCCACACCTTCACCACGGAAGCTGCCCCGGTAATTGTCGGCACGGTGAATCAAATGGCCCATGTTCAGCTGGCTGCAGGCTTGGGTGGTGGCCAGCTGCACCGCGAGCTGATTATCGCTGTCGTCGAACAGCAGCTGGTTATAGCCATTGCCATCAAGCGACTGACTGCGGATGCCCAGCAAGGCGCCGGCATGGCGGTGACCATCGTCGCCAGGCGCGGCGCCATGCCAGACCGGGCTGTTCCCTCCTTGCAGATTGCCTTGGCCCGAAGGGTTGCGGTCGTTGGCCTGATTGAACACCTTGGTGTCAGGCGGGGTGAAGTTAGCATTGCTGTCGCGCGTTGTACGGGCTGGCGAGTAAGTAGCATCGCCTTCGCCCACGCCCGTATATTGGCTGCCAATCACAATCGGCTGGTCGATATCCCCATTCAAAAAGTCCACCCAGACCGCATGACCAGGGCGTGGCGTAAATTGCATACCGCGAGTGGCGCCGGCAGTCCGTTGCATCACCCGCATCCAGCAGGTGTCCGTATCGTCCGGTGCTTCGCCCAGCTGCCAGGGGAAACGCACCTTTACCCGTCCGAGCCGGTCGGTATGGATCGGGCCATCGCCCACCACGACGGCAGCCAGTGGGCCAGGCACTGCACGCTTGGCGTGGAATAGCGGCCGCCACGGCAATTCCCAGCGCAGCAGCTGGCTCAGGTGCACAAACCCCTTGGTTTCGGCGGCTTCAGCAAAGCCACTGAAGTCGGTGGGGGATTCGCGCCAGACAATGTTGTGGATCTCATCCTGCAAACCCAGCCGCTGCAAGGTGTAATCGAACCGGGTGGCAAACTGCTTATCCTTGCCCAGGCGGGAGGCAACGGTTTCCTTGGCGGCCTTGGGTAGGTTGTTGATGCCGGCAAAGCGCTGGGCGCAGTGCAGCAGCTTTGGATCACCATCGCGCGGCTCACCAAATAGACGGTTGTTGTACTGGGTAAGGGTAAAGTGCCGTCCCGGTCGGAGACTGCGCACGGTGCCTGCCGCCCGGAGACTTTCCTTGTAGCAGTTCAACACGTCGGCAATCAGATCCACACGGGCCTGAATCAATGCCTGCGTCGTCAGGTGCGCCCCCGACATCGGTAAGAATTGTTCCACCCCACTGGTTTCACCTGCACTGGCAGTGACCGAATACCGCCCTGTGTCATTCCAGGCTTGCGCAGTCAACACGGCTGGACCATCGCCGTAGTAGCCCTGCAGTAGTTGGAAGATCGTATCCTGCTCTTCCACGCTGCTGTCGCCATGAAAGCGGATGCCACGGCCGCCAAGGGCGTGCAGGGAACTGCTGTCTTCCAGCAGTTGTTTCGAGTCCCCAAAGATCACCAGGCGGTGCTGGGCAGCCACTCCCATCTCCTCATCGGCCTCGCCTTTCTCTTCGAAAAAGAAACCCAAACCTGCGTTGGCCAGCAGGCGGCGGATGAAGACATAGTCGCTTTCGCGGTACTGGACGCAGTAGTGCAGTGGCGTGATGGCCAGCTCTTCCGCCTTGGCGTCATTGGTGGCTTGCCACACCACAAAAGGCGCATAGGGTTCCAAGACTGCCTCGACGATATCGAGAATGGAGCGCTGCTGAAACACCCGGCTACGCACATTTTTATGCGCATACCAAAGCCCGGGCACGACGACCAGCTTGTAACGGGCCAGGCCACCATCCCCCGTGTCGTCGCTGGCTTCAGCGATATAACCGGTACGCTTGCAGCGCGAGCCATCGGACAGGCTGATTTCCAAGGCGACCTGCAGCCCCAGCAAATCACCGAGATCGATATAGGCATCGGTAGAGAGGCAACTGATTTCCATGACCGGCATCGTCGATAGCGCCTCGATGCCCAGAAAGGCTTCGACCAGTAGCTTGTCGTCGGGCAGGCCCGCCACCTTGATGGCAAAGAGCCGGGTATACGATTCGAAGAGCGCTGTGGGGTCAAATAGCTCGACAAATGCCTTCGGCAAGTCGGCAGGCGACGGGGGCATGGGGTTTCCTCATTGGGTAGACGGCTGACGGTTTACCGCGCTCGTTCTAGTTATATGCGCCCGCAGTGTAAGGCGTGGGGAATCACCGCAACAATGTTACTTATGCGCTGCATGACCCGGAATGGGTCAATCTACCCATGACCGTTAACTTGCTTGGTGGATCTGGAAAATAAGGCGGTTCAGACCGCTGGCGCGCGCTCGTATCCCCGCCACGCCCGCGCACTAGATAGGGCGGTTTTTATGCAGGTGCATGATGGGTTGTAATCCGCGTCATTACTGGTGCGGAAAGGGGTTTACAAGGTGAAAAAAATCATGCGTTTTCATGCAGTCTAGGCATGCAAAAAGAAGAGTGGGTTCTGAAATATGCGTTTTTGCGTGCATTCGTTCATACGTGCATTCTTTTTTTCGTAAAAACGTCTCTACGGTATCTTTACTTTTCGTACAGCAAGAGAACAAATAGACAAGTACATTTGCGTGCTTTCTACCTTGCGTGCTTTTTGCTTTTCATAAAAACCAATACTTCTTATTTGATCTCTCCACAAGCCTCATCTCACATACAAATGCGTGCTTGCGTGCTATTTTTTTTTCGTAAAAACGTCTTTACTTTTTTGTTACATATCGTGCTAGCACAATAAATAACCATGAACGATAGAGATTAGCGTTCTGGCATAAGGACAAATGACTAACTGCTTAACTAAGCGTGTTTGCGTGCTTTTTATCTTGCGTGAAAACGTTTTTGGTATATATTTACCTATCGTCAAAGCACGGAAAGCGCGGAATAATGAAAATCATCGTTATAGCGAGCCAGAAAGGTGGCGCCGGGAAAACCACCTTGGTGGCACATCTTGCAGTGACAGCAGAACAGGAAGGAGTTGGGCGTACCGTTCTCATCGACACTGACCCTCAAGGCAGCCTAGCGGCATGGTGGAATTCTCGGAAATCTGACACCCCAGCTCTGGCTTCCTCCACTTTGGCTGAACTACCAGCCAAGCTTGAGGCACTTTCCAATGCAGGATTTAAGTTAGCAGTGATTGACACCCCACCGGCCATTACTAACGCAATACGCGATGTGGTGAAGTTGGCCGACCTAGTTCTAATTCCGACAAGACCTAGTCCACACGATTTAAGAGCTGTAGGCAGCACCGTCGATATTGTCCAAGAAGCCGGCAGACCATTCGCATTTGCCGTAACACAAGCAAAACCTACAGCCAAGCTGACACTACAAGCTATAGCTGCTCTTTCATTGCATGGTGCCGTAGCTCCCGCAATCATCCATGACCGTGTGGATTATGCCGGCTCGATGGTGGACGGACGTACTGTAGTCGAAGTAGATCCAAAGGGGCGTAGCGCTGAAGAAATGAGACAATTGCTTGCTTTCGTGCTTGAACGAATGAACGCAAAAACGAAACGCAAAAAGAAGGAAACTGTGTAATGTCTGCAAAAAAACTTACCACTGACCTATCCGGTCTAGTCTCCACCAAGGGCAACGCCGTACCTGTTGCCAATGTACCAACGCGCAGCGCGGCACCAGCAGAACATGAAACTGAGGAAAACAATGTTCCCCTGAACTTTCGAGTTACAGCCGAACTACGCCGTAGATTCCGCATGTTTGCTGCTGCGCATGACTTGAAGCTTAACGAGTTACTACGCCTCGCTTTTGATGAGTATGAAAAAAAACATCAGCGGTCTTGATTTAAGAACTAAATAGGGCAGGGTATGGCAGACCAGGAACGTGTGAGCCGGAAGGACAAGGGCCCCAAACAGGTAAAGGACACCATAGGGGAGGCTTTGAACAAGCTCAAGTTGGCACATGACGCAATCCGCCAGAAGCGAATTGACGCCATCATTCAGCCCGGAGAGTCACAACAAGAAGCCGCCGACCGACTACGCAAGCAGGAACAGCTTGAGTCTCAGAATAGGGCGGAGCATCACCCAAAAGCACCCACTTCTTCTGCGTCAATTCGAAAGCCACCCAAGGGGGATGAACAATCTGACTTCTTCATCCCGACCCTTTATGACGTCGGCACCAGAGATAGCCGCAGTATTATGGATGTTGCAGTATTTCGTTTATCGAAGAAGGACCGAAGAGCAGGGGATGTAATCCGCTATGAACTACCAGATGGTCATGTAGAGGTTTCAGCCGGCCCAGCTGGCATGGCTTCAGTATGGGACTACGACTTAGTGTTAATGGCTGTTTCTCACCTCACGGAAGCGATGAATCGCTATCGTGAGGGAAGAGGCGAGAAACCCGGTCGCGTATTCAGGCCCCATGTTGCAGATGTGCTCAAGTTCTGCCGCAGAGCTGATGGGGGGAAGCAAAAGGACGACTTGCTAGAGACTTGCCTCCGCCTGAATACAACTCACGTTTCCATGCAACGAACCAGGAAAGCCAAGAACGGACGTACAGTCACTATATCCGAGGGTGAAGCCCTGATTAGCCGATATAAGGTAATTAAGGGCGAGAATGGTCGACTGGAATATATCGAGATCGAACTAGCCGATTGGATGTTCCGTGAAGTTGTGGACGGTAAAAACCCCGATGTCCTTACCGTGCACCCCGATTATTTCCTCATTGACCCTGGCATAGGTAGATTCCTCTACCGCCTTGCCCGTCGGGCTGCTGGCAAGAGCAATGCTAAGTGGTCCTTCCAAACAATCTACGAACACAGCGGAAGTGCAAGCGCGTTTAAAGAGTTTTGCCGAATATTGCGCAAAATTATTGATTCCAACGACCTACCAGAATACGACTTGCGGGAAGAAGCCGGACAGAAAGGCCCGCAATTATTAATGACTCACCGCTCGACCGTAACACTAAATCCTGCCAGCTCAGATGGTGTGTAATGTACGGATGGAAAAGAGTACCAAAACACTCTAATACGAGCTTTAGCCTTGTATAGGTTCAACTATCTGTTTGCAGCTAGCCCGTACTTTACACACCATAAACCGTACTTTACACACCTAGTAGCGTACATTACACACCCGAAACCGTACATTACACACCCGAAACCGTACATTACACACTAAACTCCGTACATTACACACTTAGCAACCTAGCAAGGGTTTGATATACAAAAGAAAAAAGCCATTTTTTCTGCCTAAAACGTATTAAATCTTACTTAATACTCTAAAACCTTCCATCATTGAGAACATACTGTCCGAAACCGGTCGATTTCGGACAGGTAACTGCGACTATGTACGTAAAAAAGCCTTTGCGCAATACGGACATATGAATTAATGTGTACATCGATTTCGTACACATAAGAAGCTTTGGAACCATGTCCCGTATCTTCATCTATGCCCGTGTCAGTACTGCAGACCAGACCACCGATAACCAACTACTAGAAATTGAATCAGCCGGCTTCGCTATCAACGACCGGCGTGTGGTGACCGAGTGCATTAGTGGCAGTGTGGCTGCAAACGAGCGTCCCCAATTTGCCAAACTGCTGGACCGGTTAGAGCCGGGTGATGTGCTGGTTGTGACCAAACTGGACCGACTGGGACGTAATGCCATGGATGTGCGCTCAACGATTGAACGACTGGCTGCCGATGAGATTCGCGTTCATTGCTTGGCGCTTGGGGGAATGGATCTGACCAGCGCAGCTGGAAAGATGACCATGGGCGTACTCATCGTAATGGCCGAGTTTGAGCGTGATCTACTCATTGAGCGGACGCAATCGGGGCTGGCCAGGGCCCGGGAAGAAGGTAAGCGTCTGGGGCGTCCACCGACTTTAACCAAGGAACATCAAGCAGAAGTTTTGCATCGTCTCTCAGCTGGGGAATCGGTCTCTCAGCTGGCAAGAGACTATCAGACAACCCGTCAGTCCATTATGCGAATTAGGGAAAGAGCGAGTACCACTTAGCCACCAATTCTCGCTCGAAACCAATGACAAAAGCCTAAGCCGGATTTGTGTGTGGCACCTTAAGAACCTGGTTTGATGAACCGGGGCCACTCTTAGCGTGTACCAAGTAACGCGTCTATACAGGCGTGATACCCGTCATGAGGATACGAAGGCCAGTCCGGCGGCCTGCAAAAGCCAGGTCGCCTATCCCTCTCTGAAAAACGGGAATACCACAGTGTGTTCAAAGGAAATATCCAGCCTAAAAGCCCAGTTTGTTTAAACTGATCATGTGTTATATCAATGAGGCAGTTATTGAGTTCTACCCACGCATGGGTCTGTTGTATTCCGAGATCAGGATGGCCGTTTGCACATACATAAGTCCCATTTAAGCCGAGCTCATCCTCTAGTATACGACCGACGATTTCCGCTGCCGGTCCGCATGCCCCAGTTGGAAAGCCTTCGAACATGGAGCCTCTCGACAATGTAAGGCTTGCTAAGCCTCGCCTGCAGGCCCCAACTGTCACTTTAAGTACTTCTGAATCTGAGATCACTTGGCGTCCTCCAGGCACCCCGACCATCAAACCAATGAATAAAGGCTAACCCGGTTTTTGACATTCGCAGTTCCAAAGGGAGTTATATGGAAACGTATAAAATAAGGGTTAAGGATGGTCGTATCATTGCCGGGTATGCGATTGATCGTGACAGCGCCCGGCTACAAATCATGCCCGGTGTATATATGGCCACATGGCAAGGGATCGCATTCCAACAGAATCCAACACAACGGACAGCGCTTAGACTTACAGGTGCTGACAGCCGTGGTGGTGACCTTCTAGTTTTGAAGGAAGAATTCCTTGAAGAGTTTGCAGATTTCCCAAATCTCGCTCCAACTAGCATGTTCGAAGTGATCAAATAAGTCCATGCGACCACTTATGTGCCGATCAGCCGTTTCCTTCGTATTCGTATTTTTCTTCGTAGATGGATTCGTACAAAATCTTGAACTTCATGCGAGGAAGTTTTCCTAGCAACTCCTTATGCAAAGACTTGTTGGTGTCAGAGTTAGGGAATTGAACGAGTACGACTTCCTGGCCAGCTTTAAGGACTTCATTTACTCCCAATAGGTGGCCGCTGACTTCATTGCGATCAAGACCTAGCATATCCATTGCTGCATGAATGTAATTTCCATGTGGTGCGATAACCTCCTTGCCGTCTATGAGAACATGGAAGCGCTTGATAACAGCTGGACCGATACCTCTGTTCTCAACACTGTACTCGATTGGGTGATTACCAAATTCTTTCCTGTAGATCCCTAAAAATGGCCGAACGCTAAGGCGATTATGCTCTCTGGCCAATTCTGCTTGCTTTTTGGCCACATAAAACGAACAGAGAGCAATAAGCGCGGCCGAGGCTGCGATGATGTCGCTTGTTGTCACGAATTTCTCCTTCTCAGGACTCCTCGACAATTCAGCATGTCACCTTGCTCTGCCAGTGAGGGGATGTTCTTCTTTCTACTACACTTAGTCGCCTTGTACACCCAACGCTATTTACACGTATACGACAGTCACGCAATCTACCGTCGCCACACAACGAGCAGGTCCTACAAACGTCATGACTTAGTTGGAGGGATGACAGATGAGAGGAAAAATAACCTGTCTGTTTACAGGTGCTTCAGACGGTAGTTTTGAATTGACAATCTCTAGTATGGCTTGTCGAGATCAGTTGGCATTTATTCGCGAAACTTGGCTTGCACAAGGCGATGATGGCGATATGTTGGTCATGCAAGGCCCTGTTCAATGGAACGGACCGTGGCGAACCTATCACCAGGATATCTACGAGAAAGCGCCAAAAGAGGGAACAGGGTGCACTTATCAATACGTCCGCACGGAGTTAGTACACAGGTGCTCGCATGAATTGCAGGACAAAGGGAGACTGTGTCGGAACGCGGCGCAGTCAGGTAGAGAGTATTGCAAATTGCATTGATCGGAATTTTTTAATCTGAACACAGTCGTTAACGTGAGAAGAAAAGGCGCTCAAGGAAAACTTGGTGCTTGAGAATATCCCAATGGGCAGGTTTACCAAGCTCGAAATGGGTTTGCACTACACCCGCTAACATGTCTGCAAATTGAAGGTTGAGACAGTGACGGCTATCTAGCAGCGTAACTTCCAGGTGAGTAACAGCCCCTTTTTCGTACAAGGCCATTTCCATGTAGTGATCTAGCATCTTGCCGTGGGATACCTTGATCGACCTTGGATCTGGAATCAATACGACCCGATCGTGTTGCGCGAGCTTATCAAGCAGGAGTAGCTTGAGCATCCAGTTGTACAGTTTGTTCGGGTCAGCGCGGAGGGATTGCTGTACACGCTCTTTTGCCACAACTATGGCCCTGTACTCGATATCGGCATGCGTTAAAGCAAGCTTGCTCGCGGACCGTGCAAATGCCTCACGAGATACATCGGGCATGTCTACCCACTTCTTTTCGCGGGCAGTTTCCCACTTCCATGTCTTGTAAAGGTCACGGATTTTGCGTTCGGGGAGGTGATCCTTGCTTTCAGGTAGCAAGACAGCGGCTATGGTGAGGTAGCGACTGGAGCCACCCTGGCCATAAGCCTTGTCGAATGACCAGCCGAGGTCACCGCTCTCATCGACGTACACCAATAGCGCCAATCCCAATCCCCATAAAGCAGATGGCCTCGCAATAGCGAGGCCATCGGGAAACATGGGCAGACCCTGGAACTGACGCGCTTACAGCGCGCTTACGACGCCTTGCGGGTATCGCAGTTAACCCAGGCTTTACCTGCCAACGCAAAGTATACACCACTTGCTACCCCATTCAGCAAGGTATTTTGTCCCTGCTATGCCGTCTTTCAGATGCGACGAACGCACGAAATGCGGCAACCATTCTTAGCGGTGACAGAGACCAAAAGGCGGGTTTGCAAGTCTGCATCTAGCATGGGTCTACTGAGTTATAAATCACGCTTCTAAGCGGGCTTTCAGGGGCGTGGCAAAACACCACGGAGAGCACCACGAACGTGGCGAAATGCCACGCTCAACCGTGGCAAAACGCCACACACAATAAACAACCTCAATACACAAGTATTACTTCCTCACTTCGTTCGGAAGTGTCAGCCACGGCTGACGAGCTGAGAGCCGACTGTGCCAAAAGGTGTATCGCAGCACCCACCGCAAAACCAGGGATGATAGACCGCCGAACAGCCCGATTGCTGGAAATTGCCATATTTCTGACTTTGATAGTAGCGACTGGCTGACTGAATAGGGATTGCTGACGTATAACGCCGCATAGAAGGCGTTCAAACTGTGGTAGATAGGCAACCCCCAGCTTGATGGGTGCTTCAATGGCGTACTGGCCGTCTATACGCCTTGGTGACAACTTCCAGCCATCCAGGCTAAAGCGGGGAGGGTGGGGACCGAGCAGCGTTGCGCTCGTGCCGCTGAATGCTGCCGCACTTCGTCGGGGTCAAAACCCACCCCGAATTAGGGGTGGAAACTGCCGAATTGGGTAGGAAAAAACAGCCCAAAAAAGTTACAAAAAGTTACGGCAGTGAGAGGTAAATCCCCCCTTGTCTGCCTATGCCTCATACATTGCTAACCACCAATAATATCGAGACAGATAAAGCACTTGCCACCTTGTCGTTGGCACAAGAGAAAGCACAATCAGCGGTGCTGCCCGCAGAGCGTAACAGCACCTAGAAAAATGGAAAGGTTACGGTGGGTCAGTAGTGATGCTGGCCAGCTTGCTTTTCGTGCTCTTCTGCTACCGCATCCAGCCAATGTAGTCGGTAGCGCAACACCAGGACGTCCAATGCCCGGCAGTGTTTGCGGTGAATCTGCGTTAAACGCTGCTGGAAGGCTTCTCTTGCATCGCGATAGCCCAATGCCAGACGGGTTTCTGTTGTGTGGCCGATGAACGCTATAGGCATTTCCAAATCTCGCCAGGAATGGCCTTGTACGGTTACCACGAGCCGGTCATTGATCGTCACCCTGGCACCTAGGCTCAATGGCATAGCCGCCACTGCGTCAGCCAGCGAAGCCATGGGAAGGCCAGGGTCATCATGGTGATGGAATAAGCGGATATCACGCGCTGTTTTCAGGCTACTCATAGATGGCCAGACGGGAACGGCAGATGTTTAGACATCACCAAAGATATTTCTGGTCATCACCAGCCGCATGCTTGAGGTATGGGTAGCCAGATCAGTATCGATATGGACCGCAAACGGCTGTGCTACCTGCCAGATAGGAAAGCAGGAGGTCACCACCCCTCGTCCCTGCAGTGCAGTTTGGTTTCTGTCACGCTGCGCGGTTCCCACCACGCCCCAGTCTCCGGTGATATGCCGATCCAGTAAAACGGGAAGCGAGATAGCGTGCTTTCTGGCGTACCGCACCAGCTTAGAGGACACAAAAATCAGGTTGGTTTGAAGCGCAGGTAAGGGCATGTAGATACCAATAATGTGTTAGTAGCCTGTGAAAACAACACGTATGTATCTACAAGTGTATCTACCTTAAATCCAGTGCGTCAATACCCGTTTGTTCATACAATTGTCGATACCAAAAACATAGGGATTTGCCTTGGAAATCAAGATCGCAAAGTGGGGAAATTCGGCGTCGATTCGTCTGCCTTCCGCGATAATGGCCGAGCTGGGTGTCGAGATTGACGACACCCTGTATGCCCGCATGGAAGGCGGGGAGTTGATCCTGTCCACCAAGGTGGCCGGCCTGGAATTACTGACTGAAAAAGTGAACGAACTCAGTCAGAAGGTAGATTCGCTGACACAGCAGATCAGAGACATCAAGCCTTAGCCAACTTGCTTGGCCAGCGAAGAAGGGGACGTCTCAGTATTCATGTGTGTATTGCTTCCCTTGCTGTGCAATGCTGAGGTGCCTAAAAAATAAGCACCCGTCTGGGATAGCCTGTGCTCAACCATTTGCGTGCGTTATACCCGGAACTATCCACAGACACCGGGGATAACGACTCCCTACGATCCATGCCTTTTGTAGGCGTCGGCTCTGCTGTCCGTTACGCTGAAACACTTCAGAGGCGTAACCCAATCACAGCAAAATCGTTACTGTTTTACGTCTAAAACACGCTGAATTACGGCCATTCAGAGCCCGGATCTGCCTCATGTTTTGTCACTGCCGAGACAGTTGCCCGAAGCACCCAGGCTAAAACCCGCATCAGTACTCACGATTGTTGCGCTCGATGTTGTCTAGTCAATTGCTGGCCTGTGCCGGTTTCAAAAACATAGGGTCAAAAGTTACGAAAAGTTACGCTTTTTAGACCTCAACCCCTCTTTTCATCTTCATTACTCACCACGCTATAAGCCGCATCACCACTGGGTTTGGTTAAATTAGCTCGCTGTTTGCAGGGGTGGCTTTCTGGCATTACGGTCCTCTCCCCTGTTTTCGGGTCATTTCACGGTGGTTATCACCCTTAGCATTGGCCCTTTTCTACCCCTTCCAGTCGGCTTGCTCACGACCCTGGCCACCCACATTGGCTGCCCACTATTTAATGGGTATCGCCAAGCACCTGTAATTGGTTGCTTGCCTTTACCCAGCATCACACAACGCTAGATACTGGCTGAATCGCCAGTTCATGACCGGTAGCGTGATAGCCTGAGGGAGCGATTCCCTCGGGTAACTCGATCAAACCATGACCGTTAAAAAAGTCATCCAGCAACAGCTGGATGGTTGAACCACCAGAAAAAAATGTGCAGCTCAGAGCCCGGGAGTTGCTTCGCCAATTGATGGCTCAATTCAACCTCGATTGTGTAGGTTAGCTTGGCTTCAAGCTTGTACTCTTGGTCGAAGAAACGCCCCTGGAGTACATCACAGTGAAAACATCCATTGGAAAGGTAGCTCTTGCCAGCGGTACGACTGTACCGACGCTTGATCACGCCGATTCCGTGCTGCCACAGTAGCTTTTTCGGAAAGGCGGCAGCAAGAAAGGCTCCACCGTCATCAAGGCGTTCGAAATCGTATAGTTGAGCGCTGATATTTTCGTACCCCGGCAAGCGCGCTGCCATGCCGAACTCGACTTCTAGCACAGTGCGTGTCTGTTGCTTACATTGCCAGCACGCAATCTCTACGGTACTGACCATCATCGGTATTCGCTGACCAACTGCCGGAGCAAATTTCAACGCGCCTGTAAGTGCTCCGACAACGAAAGTCGTCAGGTCTATCTGTTGTTGCCAATATTTCGGCTCGTTCTTGTTTCGTTGATGCACCCAGGCCAAGTCAAACAGTGGTGACGGAATCATGACGACAAATTTGCGTGATACCTCTTCGTAGCGCAGTCGAAATGTAGGAGTTTCTTTTTCAACGACCAGTTCTAGGTGCCGCAAGAGCCAGAGACAACGAACTCCCGACTGTTTGTACCTTTCTTGTCGCCGCTTTGTTTCATCCAAAGTCTGTCGTGACCACTGCACCTCAATCGCAACTTTGGCGCTACCCCTGGTCGCGAGCACATCTGCGACCCACGACTCGCCCCCAGGCGTACATCCCGGCACCTCGATATCAACGTCCCAACCTGCCAGCCTGGCTGCCTGGGCAACGGTTGTTTTTGCAAGGATATGTTCTGCCGTCTCCGTTGAAGCCGCACAGTTCTCAACGCGGGCATGGGCAACGAAGTGATTGCCGAGTTTCGATGTCTTAGGCGTTGCCTTGGCATCACAGCACGGCATCGAAAGATGCTTGTGCTTGCGGCTCTCGACTTTCAATGCCTCCCAATCTTCCAATGAAAAGTCAAAGGCGAAAACAGGATTACCTTCCCGCAAGAATTTCAACGGCATCGATCACTCCTGGTGTCTCAGGGTTCGACATTGCAAAGCGCCAGCAGTAGCTGCTAGCCTTCGCGTCGGCTGGATCGAAGCCTGCTGCCCACCTTGGCGCACCCGGACGGGACGATCATCATCAAGTTGCAGTTGAGCTTCCTACCCATTGGACGGGACTCGGCAGTGGGCACCGATTACCTGTGAATTGGATAGGAGTATCAATTTGCGCCGTGAATTCCTTGTCACCACTGCTGATGTTGAAAAACTGAAGCAACAGGCCCGTATACTCAAAAAAGCCAACGGTATTTCCCATCACGAGGCGTTAGATCAAGTCGCCAAATCGGTTGGCTTTGACCACTGGCACCATGTAGCTGAGTCTGCAAAGACTTTCGCGCCGACAGAAGCCGCCTATTACTTCGGTGTGATCATCGCGATGGACATGAAGGACGCGCAGGGCTTTCGTGACGAGACAGGTGCTTTTGTTGAAGACCACAAAGCCTTTGCTTTGTGCGCAGACGACCTCTATTGGGCTATGTGCGAGGCCATCGACGATGACGGCGTGCCCTTATGCGAGAAGTTCTCGCTCGCTGAGCTCAAAGAATGGGCTGACGAGGATCTGAGGAGCTATGGGTTTTTCAGATTCACCGGCAGATCCATACCAGAGCACGTTGAAGAGGTCATCGCTTTGGTCAGGAAATATTCTTTCTGGCCCCCACAGTACATCTGGCACAAAGGCGTATTTCATGAATCGCCAAGTAATGCATCACTAGATGAAGAGGGTAGGGGTGTAGGCATCCGGTTCTGTGGCTAACTTGTAGCTTGCCGTTGCCGGATAGTTCAGATAACTCACATCCGGCTACGTTATAGCCTTATTGCGCATCCATACAGTTACTGTAAATGCCAAGAGACTTACAAATTCATAAATATAAGAAGAATGCAAATTTTTAAGAAACTTCAAATTAATAGGGTTATTACGTACCCTATTTAAAGTACGGGATTTCCTCAGTACAGAATTAAAGTAAATTGTTTAAGTAAATGAATTAAAAGGTATTCATTGAAGCCGAGTCAGACTATTTGTGCAAAACGCTAAAAGCGACTAATTTGATATTTAATATATTAATGGTTCATTTTTAACAACTGTCGGTATTTTTAATTGACCGGAAAATTGTATCTGCAACAGAATGCTGGAAATTAAAAACATTACTAATTATCCAATTAGCATCAGGTAGATAACATTGAAGTTGTTTCGTAACGAAGTTTATGAGCATCGCTCTCACAACGTTTTCGGCAGGGTCATATTAAGACAGCCGCGATCCTTCCTCTATTTTTCGATCATAGTCACTGTTCTAATTGTCGCCGTTCTTTGCCTGTTAATCTTTAAAGACTTCACACGAAAAATAAAAAGTAACGGCACGTTAGTCCCAGATTCAGGGTTGGTAAAGATATACCCTCAACAGGTAGGACGTGTTGTTACCCGACATATCAAAGAGGGAGAAAACGTCAAAGCTGGTCAGGCGCTTTTCACATTATCCAGTGAAAGGCACACCCAATTGGGTTCTACGGTAGCAATGACAGTACGTTCGATTACTGAGCGTCGAATCAGCCTTAATAATGAGTTACAGACGCAAACAGAACTCTTTAAAAAGGAATTAAGCACGCAAAAGCAGAGACTGTCTGATCTTGGTATACAGCTATTCCAATTAAAGGAGGAAGTTACTGGTCAGAAGTCCCGTGTTGCCCTGGCTGACGCTACTTACAAAAAATATCAGGAGCTAGCCAAGTCCAACTTTGCGCCTGATCTCCAGGTGCAGCAAAGAGCAGATGAGCTACTAGCTCAGCAAGGGCGTCTATCAGCCTTACAACGTAGCATAGGGGAACTTGAGAGCCTTATTGCGGCTGCTCGTTCTGAAGTTGTAGCGCTACCCTTGCGTGAAGTCAGTAAGCGCTCCACGTTGGAAAGGCACATTGCCACTTTAGATGCAGAGGCAGCCGAGTATGAAGCCAGACGAGAACTCATCATCACTGCGCCCATTTCCGGGATGGTCACTTCATTACAAGCTGAAGCGGGTCAAGTTGTGAACGGAGACTCATCACTGGCTTCCATAATCCCTACAGGTTCAAAGCTAGTCGCACACTTCTATGCACCCTCAAATGCGATTGGCTTTGTCCGAACAGGGCAGCAAGTGAACCTACGATACCTCGCATACCCTTATCAAAAGTTCGGTCAGCATGCCGGTCTGGTATCAGAGATTTCGAAAAGTGCCATCAATCAAAAGGCTCAAACTGGTAATGAAGCACTCTATCGGATAACTGTTATTCCAGAAAAGCAAACCATCCGGGCATACGGAAACTATGAAAATCTGATGCCTGATATGGCGGTTGAAGCAGACATTCTCGTTGATAAGAGAAAAATCATTGAATGGATTCTTGAGCCGATATTTTCAATCAAAGGCATTTAGTCTTTAAAAAGAATTCCTAACGTACTACTAGTACTACACCACCATCGTTAAGGTCTCCATGAAACTCAGATTTGTAACACTGATATCCTTAGTCGCGCCCCTATATACTGCAGCAGCAAATGGCGATGACAATTCCGTCTTGATTGAGAAAGACAATGCTTACATCAAAATTGAAACTGATGGTAGCTATACAGATACCATAGAACAGCAGTATCTACTGAATGAAGAACGAGCACTTAAGCTTAAGGGTCAGCAGTACCTTTATCTAAATAAACAACTAGATAAACTAATTTCGCTTGAAGCCTATACCATCAAACCAGATGGAAGAAAGATCACTGTAGCGCAGGATCAAATCAAGACCCAAGCCGATCCTGCTTCACTCAATGCACCGATGTTTAATGACAGTGAATATAAGGTAGTCATATTCCCCGAATTGGCTATTGGCGACAGGACGTATTTCAAGTTTTCTCGTAAGCGGTCACCCATGTTTCCGGGGTTTTATAGCGATTTTACAATACCGCAATTTCATCCTTATAAAGAATCGACTATTCAGTTCGATGCCCCATCAAACATGCAACTTTCATTTATCGCTGATGGGTATAAGGGCGATAAAGTTATTGAAGAAAATGCCCGCAAGATTTACGCATGGCATTATGAATTAATGCCCAAGCACCGCATCGAGGCTGGTTCTATCTCCTACCGCGACTATGGCAATCGTCTCGAAGTAAGCTCATTTAAAGACTATGCAGCAATTGCACATGAATATGAGAAAGTCGCCAGTACAAAATCAATGTCAACAGATAAGATTGCTGAATTGGCAACGGACTTAACAAAGAATGCTTCAACTCAAGAAGAAAAAGCCATCACTCTGGCGAATTGGGTAAGGAAGAACATTCGGTATGTCGCAATTTACTTAGGACGTGGTGGCGTTGTTCCTCACGCAGCAGATGATGTTTTAAGTAATAGATACGGTGACTGTAAGGACCATACGACATTGCTTGAGGCAATGCTTGCTGCGGTTGGTATTGAAAGCACTACAGCACTAATAAACAGTACCGACAGTTACAGTTTACCTGCTGTCCCTGTATGGACTGCTTTTAATCATGCAATCACTTATGTTCCATCACTAAATCTCTACTTAGACACGACAGCTGTACCGGTAGAGGCAGGCTACTTACCCCCGCTACTGTTGGATAAACCCGTATTACTTACAAAGAGTGGTGTTATCAGCAGAACTCCGATAGAGCAGCGCAGTGAACTGAAAGTGAAGATTGACTATTCAGTTAACGAGAACGGGAATATTAAGCTGCAGGCAAAAGAAGACCTCATAGGTTGGACTGCTGAATTGACGAGATACCAGTTCCGCAATTTAACGAGAGAGATGAAAGACAATTATGTTAGTGCTTTACTGCATCGTAACAACTTCAAGGGTAATGGTTACATCGATCTAGACAAAGATCAAGGAAATACTCATAAGCAATCCGTTAATTACAATGCGGATTTATCAGGATATATAAATCTACCAGGGACTACGGGCGTTCAAATTGTCAGCAGTCTCGGCGGTGGGATGTTTGCAGCAATTAATCAGTTAGCAGTAGAAGAAAATCGGACACAGCCATTCATGTGCTTTTCCGGCAAGATTACTGAAGAGGTCAATTACCAACTTCCACCCAAGGTAAAGGTAATTGATATGCCTAAGTCCCTAAGTCATGAGGACAAGTATTTTTCCTATCAGTCAAAGTACAGGCTAAATGGAAAAATTCTAAATGCAAAACGTGAGATTGCATCTAAACCATTAGGCACAGTGGTGTGTCAGCCAGATGCATTCAAAGCCATGCAACCTTCACTCGAATTAATTCAGCGTGACTTGAAGGCCCAATTCGTCATTAAAGGGTAATTATTCAGAATTCAAGCAATCATATATTTTCATTTCTCTCAGAAAGTGTATTGATTGCTTGAAATTCTGCAGTTACTATTTTTTGAATTGAAATTATTGCTCTAATTGAATTAGATTTTCTGCTTACGCTTTATAAGCCGGGTTTACGTAAGCATTTCAACAACCGGCATTAACAGGAGGTAACATGCTTAATAAATCTATGCGTCTTCTTACTAATGAAGAAATTGATTTTGTCTGTGGTTCCGAGGCTCAAACGGTAGCTAGGGTAATTTCTGATACGTCAACCGGTATTGCACAAGGCGCAGCTGCCGTCGCTGGAGTTGCCGCTTTAACTCCTGGCGGACAACCTGTGGCCTTTGTATCGGGAGGCGTTGCAATTGGTGCAGGCATTGATAGCTGGGCGTTCGGCGCAATTGATACCTACTACTGCGGTAATGGCGGCCGTGGCGCACTTTGCGACAAGGTGCCAATGAATTTTGGTGGTGGTAGCTCAAATAACAGCAGTGGTGGTTCAGGAAGAATTGATATGTCAAAGTTTAATGAAAAGAGACCAAAGCCTACCAGCAATTCGGGTAAAAATAGTTAAGTTGTTAGATTAACTATTCTTACGTTCTATTTAAAATATAAGCGTAATGTGTCAGGCTAGTATTAGCATCTGATTCAAGCACTCAATTCCAAATCAATGGTTAACGCCTGAATCAAATGCGCCTACTTACGTTCTATAAACCGGGTTAACGTAAGTTTTTCCAATTTCCGGTATCTACAAGAGGCAACATGCTTAACAAATCTATGCGTCTTCTAACTTGCGAAGAGATTGCTTTTGTCAACGGCTCTGAGGGTCAAACAGTTGCAAAGGTTATTTCCGATGCATCAAGCGGTGTTGCACAGGGAGCTGCTGCTGTCGCTGCCGTTTCCGCGATAACTCCAGGCGGACAAGGTGTGGCTGTCGTTTCTGGTGGCATTGCAATTGGTGCAAGCATTGACAGCTGGGCATTCAGCGCAATTGATACCTACTACTGCGGTAACGGCGGTAGAGGTAGTTTGTGTGACAAAGTAGAAATGAACTTTTCTGGTTCAAGTGGCGGCTACAGCGGCGGTTCTTTCACTGTAAGTGGTGGGCATGGCAATAAGGGTACGAAAAAATGGCAGGATCTTGAAACCTAATTCATAAGGTTTAAGTTGGTTCCGTTTCACACATGAAATCAAGTGTGTTTTAAATAATAGTAAGTTTTACCTAGGTTGGAAAATGAGAAGTTTGCTTGTAGATGAAGTTGAAGCTGTTGCTGGTGGTAATCAATCGACATTAGGTGCTGACTACGCAGCTAAAATGTCAATTTTCTTTAGTCCAGGTGTCAGCAGAGCTGAGCATACTCGATTTGCTGAAGATAAATATGATTTGGGTCTAGGTTATTCTGAAATGCCAATAGACTAGCCGCTAGTAATACAAAGGTACACTTAATGTGTACCTTTTGCATTTCAAAATAATCAGAAATTAGTACGCAGTATTTTCGATACGATCTCAAATAGCTTGTTATGTCACTATTGAATTTCCGCTTTTCAAAGAGTCTTCCCATCCTCCTGCAATCGGAAGCGTCAGAATGTGGCTTAGCATCATTGGCCATGATTGCTAACTATCACGGACACCACACAGACCTGCTTACACTTCGTCGGCGGTTTACGCTTTCATTGAAGGGAGCGACTCTCGGTCAAGTTATCCAATTCGCGAATCTTTTGCATTTGGCAGGTCGTCCGCTTCGGGTGGAACTTGATGCGCTAGAGCATCTTCAAACGCCCTGTATTTTGCACTGGGATCTGAATCACTTTGTTGTGCTGAAAAGAGCCGGCCCTAAATGGGTGGAGATCCACGATCCTGCCTATGGCCTACGCAAGCTGCAGTATGAGGAAGTTAGCAAGCACTTCACGGGTGTCGCGCTTGAACTGTCCCCCACGCCGCAATTCGAGAAGAAGGAAGAGGTTCAGCCTATACGGCTCGGCCAGCTGGTAGGCCAAGTAGTGGGGATGCGTAGGGCGATTGCCCAAGTGCTTGCACTTTCCCTGGGCTTGGAAGTGCTGGCCGTACTTGCCCCCTTCTTCCAACAGTGGGTGATTGATGGTGTGATCGTCTCGCAGGACCGAGACCTGTTGCAGGTGCTGGCAATCGGCTTTTTCCTACTCATGCTGATTCAGATGGCAATCCAGACCTTTCGCGAGTGGGTTGTCATCTATTTCTCAACGACACTGAGTCTGCAGTGGGTCTCCGGCCTGTTTACCAAGCTTACCCGCTTACCCATGCGGTACTTTGAAACACGCCATATGGGCGATGTTGTATCGCGCTTCGGTTCTATCCAGGCCATTCAAAGTGTTTTGACCACGACGGCCTTGAGTGCGCTGTTTGACGGTCTGATGGCGGTCGTCGCACTAGGCATGATGCTGCTCTATAGCGTCAAGCTCGCAATGATCAGCTTCACAGCGCTTGCGATATACATTTTGGTACGCTGGGTGGCGTATGCCCCCTTTAAAGCAGCGAATGAAGAACAGATTGTTCATTCGGCAAAGGAGCAGAGCCATTTCCTTGAGTCAGTCCGAGGTATTCAGACCATAAAGCTTTTTAACAGGGAGGATCAAAGACGTTCCCAGTGGCTTAACCTGGTTGTAAACACCACCAACAGAGCATTGGCTACCCAGAGGCTTGGGGTGATCTTCCATACGGCCAATGGCTTGGTGTTCGGCATCGAGGGCATTCTGGTCACTTACTTTGGCGCAATGATGGTGATGGACAATCAATTCACCATTGGGATGATCTTCGCTTACGGTGCATACAAGGCCCAATTCAGTGGCCGGGTAGGTAGTCTGGTCGATCTGTTCTTTCAGATACGCATGCTACGGGTACATTGCGACCGCTTGGCCGACATCGTACTAACCGAGCCAGAACCCCATCGTGAAGCAGGGCAAGTACTCACCACAGCCTTACCCAGCATTGAATTGCGGAATATTCGTTTCCGGTATGCCGATACGGATGCTTGGGTGCTGGATGGGTTGAATCTGCACATCAATGCCGGAGAGTCCGTAGCGATTGTGGGTGCATCAGGTTGTGGCAAAACAACCTTGCTTAAGGTATTGCTAGGTCTGGTTCAGCCCAATGAAGGGGATGTGCTGGTAGGTGGTGTACCACTTAAGCGATTGGGCTTGAGCAGCTATCGCGACATGATTGCGACCGTCATGCAGGACGATCAGCTATTTGCCGGTTCAATAGAAGACAACATCGCTTTCTTTAACGATGTGGTCGATAAGGAGCGAGTTGAAGCAGTTGCCAGACTTGCTGCTATCCATGACGATATTTCAGCGATGCCGATGGGTTACCAGACATTGATTGGGGATATGGGTGCAGCGTTATCGGGTGGCCAGAAGCAAAGGCTGTTGCTGGCTAGGGCGCTGTACAAACAGCCCCGTATCTTGTTCCTGGACGAAGCAACCAGCCATTTGGATGTCGTCAGAGAACGCCAAGTTAACGAAGCAATCCGCAGTCTAAGTCTGACACGGGTAGTGATTGCCCATCGCTCCGAAACCATTGCCATGGCGCAGCGGGTGATACGAATCGATAAGGGCAAGATCACGCAGGATTTTCATCAAGTGTCAGAATTGGACAGCATTGAACTAAACAATGTTTAGTCAAATGTTCCTATATCGTGATTTCTCATAAAGCAGAATATTCAACGTAAAGACAATAGAAAGTGATGATAATTGATGGAATTAGCATTCCTACTGCAGTCCAATAGGTAGGCATTCTAATTTTGTTGGTTGATTTTAGTGACATGCTAACCAATAGACCTGCCAACCCCACATGAAATAGGGCATTTCCTATACTTTTCATTGGGAATTTTGAATATGAATAAACATCCCAAATTAAAAGAAGAAGGAATAGCCCACCCATTACTCTCAGTACAATGTTAGCCTGTGGTGTTAAGTAGGTGTTACTCATCATTTTCATGGCGACAGTTTGACAATTTATCTTGGGAAGATAGCAATTTGACAATTCATGATTCTTATTCGCTATTGCTGTAAGCAGCATTGTTGCATATATATGCCAGTTCTGATGCTAATACGAGACTAATACTTAAGCTGCGCTTGATTTCCGTTAAGCATAAAGGCATGCCTCGCTTTCTTTTAGCGAACTTTCACCCTACGGTAGGGTGTAAATATGTGTAGGTATTTTCCCTAGAGTCGAGAGTTTGTAAGCGGTATTCGCCAATAGAAAATGCCACCTATATCCTGACATCCGGGCTAACCCCTATCCCAGCATTGGCAAGCTTTAGCTTGAATTTGTCATATTCAGACCTTGTCATCTTTCAACATGACTTAGGCAGAAAAGTCACTTAAGGCACAGCTGGGGCCAAATTGACAGCCCTTTCTACGGCCGCTAGTCTGCGCGCCGCAAGATTCCAAGAGCATTAAATCTTGTCTATACGATGAATTTTAGAATTCACTAATAGTCATATCCCGCGCGCTCATCTGACGCGGGCTTCATCGTAATTCCTGATAGTTCGTCATTCTCTCTCGGGCTGCGGCCCATATAGAAGGTAAGGAATGTCTTCAATGAACTTTACATCTAGCACCCTTACTCGCGCGGTGGCTATCGCGCTGGCAGGTGGTTTGTTATCCAGCACGGCTTATGCAGCTGGAACCTGCGATCCCAAAAACGGTATTCCTTCCATAGGTGCGGAAGTAGCTGCCCTATCCAATAATTTTGGTGACGGTACTTATGAATTGGCCATGTCATCGTTAAAGTGTGTCAACGGTGAAATCGTCTCAGTGGATGGCGGCACCGCAGTGATCATGTCGCCGGACGATATGGAACGCCAAGTCAAAGCGATGAACATGCGACGCTACTATTCAAATAGCTGCAAGACGCATCAGGTCGCTATCAACAACTATTTCAAAGGCGTCATCAACGGTGTCGATTTCTCTGGCCCGACGCCACCCAAGTCTATTCCCGGCATGCTGTATTACGCAGATACCCATGCCAAATGCAGTACCGATGGCGGCATGGTCGGTGATCTGCTGTTAGGCGGCAATATTGGCAGTGGTTGCCCTGGCAGTAGCAATGATGACGTGCCAGAACCGCCTGTTGCAGAATGCGGTAATCCGATCCAGCCGGGTACTGGCAACAAGTTCCAAACGGAAGTGGATTATCAAGGTGGTGGCGCAAATCGCCTGAGCATCATCCGCCATTACAACAGCCTCACTGGCATCTGGAATGACGCCAATATCAGGCAGTTAGCCAAGTTCGAGAAGAAGCCAGGTTCATTACCAGGCGCCGTTGTCGTCTATCTCAATGGCGAAGCTCCAACTGGCGGCTCCGGTCCAGTCACCAATCCTGGCGGACCCTCTACACCAGGCAGCGGAGTTGATGTCGGTGAAACATGGCAAGCCACACGTGGCGACGGCAAAATTATCAGCTTCCCCTTGGTGGGTGGCGGCGCGGACCACAATGGCTTGGGCTACAACCTGCAGATCACAGCAGACCGGTTGCAGCTGACCACGCCAGCCAATAGCGTTGAGTTGTACGACCTGAATGGCCGTCTGCTGAGTGTGCAGCAACGTGATGGCTATACCCTGACCTATGCCTACGATACGGCCGGCAAGCTAACGACGATTACCGACAGCAATGCTCGTGTGCTGACCTACACCCACGATGCTCTGGGACGCGTTACGTCGATCAAAGATCCAGCCCAAAAGGCCGTTGCCTATGGCTACGATGCTAAAGGCCGGCTATCGACCGTGACCTATCCGGATGGCAAGACGCGCGAGTATCTTTACGAAGACACCCGCCTTCCCAATGCCCTGACAGGCATCAAGGATGAAGCCGGTATCCGCTTCGCCACCTGGGCTTACGATGCACAAGGCCGCGCCATCAGCAGCGAGCATAGCGGTGGTGCAGAAAAGGTAACGATCAGCTACCCCGATAGCACGCAGGCGACGGCAGTGAACGTCTTGGGCCTAACCACCAATTACACGTTCCAGTCTGTCAAAGGCCGGACGGTGCTGAAGACCCTTACCGAATCCTGCCCAACCTGCACGACCACCACACAGCAGTTCGAGGTGGACCCGAACGGGCTGATGACGAAACGTACCGACAGGTTGGGCACTGCGACCCAGTATCAGAGCGATGCAACTCGACGGTTGACCACCCAGCGTGTTGCCGCTGCCGGTAAACCGGAAGCTTTAACTGCCGATTACGAATGGCACCCAACACTCCGCCTGCCAACCAAGATCACTGAGGGGGGCCTCCGTACCGACCTGACCTATGATCCCAAAGGCAATCTGACGAACAAGGTGGTCACTGCGCTGAGCAACAACAGCAGTGAAACCTGGCGTTGGGGCTACGATCCGCAGAACCGGTTGACGGAAAGCACCGACCCAGCTGGACTGGTATCACGCTACACCTACGATGCAACCGGCAACTTGGCCACAGCTACCGACCCTGCAGGTTTGGTCACCCGCTACACCCAATACAATGCCGATGGGCTCCCGCTCAGCATCACCCGTCCAAATGGCGGGGTGATCACCCTGACTTATGACCAGCGCGGGCGCTTGCTCAGCCAGTCAGACGGTGGGTTGACGACGACCTATACCTACTCCCCTACTGGTTTGCTCAGCACCGTCACCACCCCCGATGGCAATCAGCTGACCTACACCTATGACGATGCGAGACGCTTGACTGGCGTACGCGACAAGCTAGGCAACAGCGTTCGCTATGTACTGAACCCGGCCGGTAACCGTACCCGTGAAGAAGTTTTGGCCGGCAGTAGCAGCGTCAGTGCCCTGGCAAAGCGCATTGAAGCCGATTTGATCGCCCTCACCCAACCTATTCCCCAAGCGAGCTAAGTCATGACTCTCCGCTTAAACAAACGCCTGCTGGCGCTTGCCGCCGCTTGCGCCTTCGTGACCCCTGCCAATGCCACCATCATCAGTAGCATTGACCGTGAATTCGACATTCTCGGCCGCCTGCAAAAAGAATCCCGCCCCGATGGCGGCTGGGTCAGCTATGCCTACGACCCCAACGGCAACCGCACCGAAGCCCGCGATAACCTGGGCCGGGTCACTACCTATACCTACGACGCGTTGAACCGGGTCTCCAGCATCACCGACCCCGAGCGTGGCGTTACCCGCCTGGGCTACGACGCAGCGAGCAACATCACCAGCGTGACTGATCCGCGTGGTCTTGTGACCACCTATGTTCGGGACGGCATGGGTAATGTCCTACAAGTCACCAGCCCAGATAGCGGCGTCACCAAGTACACCCGTCGTCCTGGTGGACAGATACTGACCAAAACCGACGCTAAAGGCCAAGTCACTCGCTTTGACTACACCCCGACAGGCCGCCTGACGAAGATCACGTTTGCCGATAACAAGGAACAAACCTTTGCCTATGGGCCAAACGGTGCGCCGGGTGCAGGTCTGGTCACGGAAGTCACCGACGCCAGCGGCAAGATCGCTTACACCTATGAAATCCTGGACAGGATCACCAGCGAAAAGCGCACGATCTGGAATAAGGAATACACCACCGGCTATGGGTATGACACTGCAGGCCGGCTCGGCACGGTAACCTACCCTAGCGGCCGCGTCGTTACCTTTTCCTATGATGCTGCTGGTCAAGTCAGCAAGATCAGCACGAAGCAGGGAACCGGCGAGGAAAAAGTTGTCGTCCAGAACCTGACCTACCGGCCATTCGGACAGATCACGGGTTGGACCTACGGCAATGGTGAAGTCCGCACCAGCAGCTACGACAACCTGAACCGGATGACCAGCTACAGCATGGGTGACAGCACGGTTACCCTGTCCTACGACACTGCCAACCGGATCACCAGTCAGAAAGTCAGTGGCGGTTGGTGGGAAAGGATGCTGCAGCGTCTCGGCCTGCCGGTTGGACTAAGGCATAGCTATGACTATGACAATCTGAACCGCCTGAGTAGTTGGCGGAACGGGGTAACCGTTACGCGTAACGGCTTCCTTGCCATGCCCGACACAGGTTTCAGCTACGACGAAAATGGCAATCGGAAACAGATTAGAGATGATGATGCGGTTTTCATACAAGATATCGATGCCAAGAGTAATCGGCTAACAGCAGCGTCAATTCCTGGTGGTAATAGTCCGGTCTTCCAATACGATGCCAATGGCAGCCGCACCAGTGGTAGTGGCAGTTACACCTACGATGCACGCGGTCGCTTGATTGAAGCATCGGGTGCGCAGTACACGGTGAATGCGAACAGTGAGCGGGTTGCCAAGACCTTCCAGGGCACCACGACGGTCTTCCATTACAACCAATGGGGCCAACTGATCGCCGAGTCGGACCAATTGGGTGTCACCAAGCGCGAGTACATCTACCTAGGCGACACTCCGATTGCCTTGGTCGATAACGGTTTGGATGTTCGTAACATCCATCCCGACCACCTTGGTACACCGCGTCTGATCACCGATGCCACCAAGCACGCTATCTGGTCCTGGCAGCTGGGTGAGCCCTTCGGTGCTTCTGCAGCTGAAGAAGACCCGGAAGGCACGGGTGGTAAGTACGCCTTCAACTTACGTTTCCCTGGTCAATATTTCGACAAGGAAACCAGCACCCATTACAACTACTTCCGTAACTACGACCCGAAGAACGGCCGTTACTTGGAATCCGATCCGATTGGATTAGAAGGGGGAATTAATACGTTCGTCTATGTGGGCGGGAACCCTCTGTCCTTCAGCGATCCGCTGGGACTGGAAAAAATGATTCTTCTGAAACCGGGCGACGCTAATTATCCAGCTGCAGTTGCCGCTCCTGATATTCCAGGTATTTTGACGGTTCATTCTCACGGTAATCCTGATCGCGTTTCTGGACTCGACGCAAGACAACTGGCCGATCTCATCCGGAATAGTGGAAAGTGGAAAGATAAAATGCCAGTTACACTTGATGCCTGTAGAACTGGTGAAGGTGACAAAAACATTGCTAAGAACTTGTCACAAGAGCTAGACACCAAAGTGACTGCACCAGACTCTAGAACGCTCACCGCTGGAGAATGGGATTTAGGTCCTTGGCATTCAATGAAAATTCCATTTACCGGAAGAGGGGTTCCCTACTTCCCTGGAAAGTGGAAGACCTATTACCCTTCAAGTGAGTGGTAAATGAAAAAGAAGCTAGTAATTGTAATCTCGATATTCGCAGTAATTGCTTTAGGTTATTTTTTCTTACCTAAAATCGATAGCGGCATAGAGGACCCTGTATTGATAAAGCTTAGCGAAAAAGCAAGCAATGGCGATGGTCTGGCAACTATAGCGCTCTTTTACTATTACAAAACGAGCGGGGCTGCCGACTTAGCACAATACTGGCTACTCAAAGGAGCACTTATTGGCGAATATCGTCTTCAAGTTGAGTACGCAAAGCTCTTTAGCAGCTTAAGTGTAGACGAAAGGAACAGAATATTAGCTGAAGTAAATAAATCCCAAGCACCCGGCGCTTCCTGCCTTATTAGAGCGCTAGAAGGCGAGGCAGAAGCACTTGATCACTGCAAACCTGCAATCCCATCTTCCAGTTAAACTGGATTGAGTATCAAGTGCTTTTGAGTAGAGGCCGGTGCAGGAGCAATCCGCACCGGCTTTTTGATGTTTCATCTGCTAACGAACAACCTTAATTTACCGGGTCAAGCTTCCGGAAAATCACCGCTTGGGCGTATCGATAGCTTCCCTATTGTCTTAAACACCATATCCGACTCGAGTAACGAGTACGTAGGATTCCACCGCATTAGGGATAACCCAATATTGCTGGGTTTACGTGCAAAACCAGCCCACCAGTGGCATCCTAGAAAACGCTAGGTTCCATTTCTACGTTCTAAGCTAGTAACGACGGGCTGATCCACTGATGAGGTGGCTTCTAACAACTGTTTTATCTCCTGCTAGGGAACGTCACAACTAGGCAAGTTTAGGCGGCGAGTGATAATCTCAAAACCGCTATTTTCTACCGCTGCGCCTAGGCGAAATGTGAAGCTAGTAACGACGCGCTGATCCACTGAAAAGGTGGTTTCCAGCGCTTTTTTATTTTCTGCGCCCGACTGAGCTTTTTGCCAGTCGGGCGTTTGCTTTTGAGCGAGCCCGATGCCCAAGTGGATGAAAACCAATATGCACGCCATCAAGCGAGCCAATGCGGGTATACTCCGCCCATCAATGTTGACTCCGCCCCGTGCGTGTAAAAATGGTGCCAGTGCGGCACCTTTGTTGCGCCCGGAAAAAATGCAGCCCCGAAGCTCCAGCTCGGGGCTTTTGTTTTCCAGCGGTAAGAACCCCTCGCAGTACTGTTTGTGCGGGATCTGCAGGTGACAGCAGCATTGTCGGTGCGAGACTACCGACGTATAATCTGTTCATCAATTGTTGACTCCGCTTGAGTGCGTGTTTGGATTGCCGTATGGCTGCCAGCGCGCGCCCGGAAGAAATGAAGCCCCGATGCTCACCGCTCGGGGCTTTTGCTTTTTGCGCTGCCGAAACGGTATGGCCAGCCCCTATCTGGTCTGCACGGTTCCAGCGGATTCAGTCCGTATCCACCAGGGGGGGGCGGTCAAAAGTTTTGACCCCTCATGCCCTAGACCGCCGGGTTAACCGCATTTTTATGGCCAGCTTTTTGAAAGGGAGGGGGGGGTTAACCTGCAAGGCTCCACAAGCCCCGTAAGCGTGGCTGAGTAACGCTTTTGCCCATTAGCAGCATTGAGCGCCTGCTAGGCCCTGTAACGCCCCAGCCAGCACACCTTTGCTGGCGATATCGCCAAGTAGCCCCGGCAACCCTCTGCCGGATTGCCGCTACTGGCATGCACGACCGAACACCCGTCGATTTTCAAACGCCTTCGGGGCGCAAGGGGATCGGCTTGCCGCAAGAAACCGAATACCCATCTGAATCAGAAACGAAAGAGAGTGAATCCATGAGTATCAAGCTGATGAGCGATGTATGGAGTATGGCCATCCCTTTGAGCCCCAAAATGGTCCTGCTGAAACTGGCGGACTACGCCAACGAAGACGGTGAGTGCTGGCCAGGGCAGAGTAAGTTGGCCAACTTGTGCAGCATGTCCCCTCGCTCTGTCATCAACCAAGTCGCCTGGCTTGCCGATCATGGCTTGCTCCAGATCGAGCAAAGACAACAAGGCAACACCCGCCAGACCAATCGGTACACCCTGACATTGGACCAGTATGTTCCGTCCGGGGGAGTGCGGCAGAAACACCCGCATGCCAACGCAGTGAATGATCCCGTGGCAGGACGCGGCAATGCATTGGAAAGTGCAGATTCTGCACATGCAACGTTTGCACGTGCAGATTTTGCATGTGCAACGGTTGCACCCCCGAATGTGCAAATCCTGCAGGGGGTAGGTGCAACGGTTGCACATTGCTCTAATAAAGAACCGTCATTGAACCGTCAGGTAGAACCATCAGTATTTGCAGACACCCTGCCGGGCGCTGCCACGAAGCCTAAATCTGCCGCCTCCAATACCTTGAACACCGCCACCTGGAATGCCTACGCCGCCGCCTACTGGCAACGCTATGGGGTGGACCCCATCCGCAGCGCCATGGTGAACAGCCAGGTCAGACACATCGTCAAACAGGTCGGCGAGGAAGCGCCCACCCTGGCGGCCTACTACGTGAGCCACCAGGATGCCTGGTTTGTCCGGGAGCGCCATCCGATCGGCTTGCTGCTGAAATCCCTGCAACGTGTACGCACTGACTGCAGCCGTGGCCAGCAAATGACAGGGACTGCCGCCAAGCAGGCAGAAGCCACTCAGGCCAATCTGGAAAGCCACAACGGTGCCCTGGCCATCCTGCAGCGGAAGGGGTTGATATGAGCGCCCCTCAGATCCTGGAAGCCCTGACCGTCACGGCCGAACTGACCGGCACGTTACTTTCCGAACACGCCAAAGCGGCGATAGTGGAAGTCCTGTTGAAACATCCCCTTGGGGCGGTGATGAGTGCCCTGGACCGCTGCCGACGCGACTTGTCTGGACGCCTGACGCTGGCTGCCATATTGGAACGGCTGGAATCTGCCGATGGCAGACCGGGACCCGATGAAGCCTGGGCGACGGCCCTGGAGGCGAACGACGAGAACGAAACAGTGGTGTGGAGCACTGAAATGCGAGATGCCTTCTCGGGGTCGCTTCAGAAAACGGAAAATAAAGCACGTTAAGGTCGCCTTCGACTCTTTTGATTTTTAGCAAAATCATTGAGATCGTCAGCGATTGGTACGACAACAAGGGCCATGAGCGTCAACGCTAGCGGCACAGTTGCAACGTAACCGACGTGCTTGAATCCCAGTGCTCCAGTCACGCCTCCCATAAAGAAAAAACAGACTAATGAGATCAGTACTTTCAGGCGCGGTCGGTCTGCCATTACCTTCGAGGGATTATCGGGGTGTGCACAGTTCCAATAAAAGAGTTTCCCTAGTTCAATGCCAATGTCTGTCACGATTCCTGTGATGTGAGTCGTACGAATTTCCGCACTGGATAGCTTGGTAATAAGTGCGTTCTGTAGTCCCATAATGAAACTCAGCAGCATCACGGTGACGGAAACAAATATGCTGTTGATGTCAGAAAGCCAAGCTCCTAGCAAGCCAAAACACAGCAACAATCCTGCTTCTACGAGAAGCGGAAAGGCGTATTCGCTGTGCATATTGTGGCGTCGAGCGTAATTCACCATCACGGCAGAACATGCCGCCCCGATAAGAAATGAAAACAGTGCGCTAATTCCTGCCAGCGCAAGGTCATATGCGCCCAGGGCGATATGGTCGGCCATAGCGGATACAATGCCTGTCATGTGCGAGGTGTATTGCTGAATAGCTAGAAAGCCTCCTGCGTTGACAGCGCCTGCAACGAAAGCCAAGATAAATCCGAGCTGCCTGTTTGCGTCTTTGCTTCGGTTTCTTCCCGTAAGTTTTCTTGAGTAGTGAATTGGCATGGAAGTCGTTCTACAAAAATTGCTAAACCATTGACATGGGGCGCAGTGGCCTGAACTTGCCCGCGCCGAGCTTGGCGCTGCTACGCCAAAGGTAATCGCCGCTCAGATTGATGTGCTCCCAGCCAAGCGGCGACAGGTACTGCAACAGGGTGTCATCGACGGTATAGCCGTTGCCACGCAGTCCGTTTACTGCCCGCTCTAGATAGACCGTGTTCCACAGCACAATGGCCGCCGTTACTAGGTTGAGACCACTGGCCCGGTAGCGCTGCTGCTCGAAACTCCGGTCGCGGATTTCACCCAGGCGGTTGAAGAACACCGCCCGGGCCAGCGCATTGCGAGCCTCGCCCTTGTTCAGCCCGGCATGCACACGGCGGCGCAGCTCGACGCTTTGCAACCAATCCAGGATGAACAGCGTGCGCTCAATGCGGCCCAGTTCGCGCAGCGCCACCGCCAGGCCGTTCTGGCGCGGGTAGCTGCCGAGTTTCCTGAGCATCAGGGAAGCTGTCACCGTACCCTGCTTAATCGAGGTGGCCAGCCGCAGGATTTCATCCCAATGAGCGCGGACGTGCTTGATGTTGAGCGTGCCGCCGATCATCGGCTTGAGCGCGTCATAGGCGGCTTCGCCCTTCGGGATGTAGAGCTTGGTGTCGCCCAGGTCGCGGATGCGCGGCGCAAAGCGGAAGCCCAAGAGGTGCATCAGCGCGAAGACGTGATCGGTAAAGCCCGCTGTGTCGGTGTAGTGCTCTTCGATTCGTAAGTCGGATTCGTGGTACAGCAGGCCGTCGAGCACGTAGGTCGAATCGCGCACGCCGACGTTGACGACCTTGGTGTGGAACGGTGCGTATTGGTCGGAGATGTGGGTGTAGAACGTCCGCCCTGGGCTGCTGCCGTATTTCGGGTTGATGTGGCCGGTGCTCTCGGCCTTGCTGCCGGTGCGAAAGTTCTGGCCGTCCGACGACGACGTGGTGCCGTTGCCCCAGTGTTCGGCGAACGGATGCCGGAACTGCGCGTTGACCAACTCGGCCAGCGCAGCCCCATAAGTTTCATCGCGGACGTGCCAGGCTTGTAGCCAGGCCAACTTGGCGTAGGTCGTGCCGGGGCAGGACTCCGCCATCTTGGTCAGGCCCAGGTTGATCGCGTCGGCCAGGATCGTCGTCAGCAGCAAGTTCTTGTCCTTGGCAAGGTCGCCCGACTTCAGGTGCATGAAGTGTCGGGTGAAGCCCGTCCACTCATCGACTTCGAGCAGCAGTTCGGTGATCTTGACGCGCGGAAGGATCATGGTCATCTGGTCGATCAGGGCCTGCGCACTGTCAGGTACCGCCGCATCGAGTGGCGTGATCTTCAGGCCAGACTCGGTGATGATGGCGTCCGGCAGCTCGTTGGCCAGCGCCATGCGGTTGACGGCGGCAAGCTGCGTTTCCAGCAGCGTCAGCCGCTCATGCAGGTATTGGTCGCAGTCGGTGGCCACGGCCAGCGGCAATTCGCTGGCCTGCTTGAGGCTGGTGAATTTCGCGGGCGGCACCAGGTAGTCCTCGAAATCCTTGAACTGGCGCGAGCCCTGCACCCAGATGTCGCCGGAGCGCAGCGCGTTCTTCATTTCCGACAACGCGCACAGTTCGTAGTAACGTCGGTCGATGCCGGCGTCGGTCATCACCAGCTTCTGCCAGCGTGACTTGATGAAGGCGGTCGGCGCGTCCGCAGGCACCTTGCGGGCGTTGTCGCTGTTCATGCCGCGCAGCACCTCGATGGCATCGAGCACGTCCTTGGCTGCGGGCGCTGCCCGCAGTTTGAGCACATCCAATAATTCCGGTGCGTAGCGGCGCAGCGTGGCGTAGCTCTCGCCGATGCGGTGCAGGAAATCGAAGTCCTCGGGTTGCGCGAGCTTCTGCGCTTCGGTGACGCTCTCGGCGAAGGCGTCCCAGGACACAACGGCCTCGATGGCGGCGAACGGATCGCGGCCAGCTTGCTTGGCCTCGATCAGCACCTGACCGATGCGGCCGAACAATCGCACCTTGGCGTTGATCGCCTTGCCGGACGCCTGGAACTGCTGCTGGTGCTTGTTCTTGGCGGCGTTGAACAGCTTGCCCAGGATGCGGTCGTACAGGTCGATGATTTCGTCGGTAACGGTGGCCATGCCCTCGATGGCGAGCGCCACCAGGGTCGCGTAGCGCCGCTGCGGCTCAAACTTGGCCAGGTCGGCGGGCGTCATCTGCCCGCCCTCACGGGCGATCTTGAGCAGTCGGTTTTGGTGAACCAGCCGCTCGATGCCGGAAGGCAGGTCGAGTGCCTGCCACGCCTTGATGCGTTCGATGTGTTCGAGCATGTGCCGCGAGTTCGGCTTGGCTGGCGACTGGCGCAGCCAGGCCAGCCAGGTCGTCTTGCTGTTGTCACGGCGCTTGAGCAGGTCATCGAGGCGGCGGCGATGCACGTCCGATAGCGGTTCGGCCAAGGCGTGGTAGATGCGTCGGTTGGCGCGGGTGATCGCCTCGGCGCTGGCGCGCTCGATGGCGTTGAGGGCAGGCAGAATGACCGACTGCCGCCGTAGATGGTCGATCAAGGCGCTGGCCAGCACAATGCCCTTATCGGTTTGCATGGCCAGCTCAGTCAGCGCGTGGAGGGCCTGCCGGTAGTGGCTCATGGTGAACGGCTGGAAGCCGAACACCGTTTGCAGTTCGACCAGGTGCTCGCGCCGGGTCTGCTCCCGCTGCCCGTATTCGTCCCAGCTTTCGATGCTGACCTTGAGCTGGTTGGCGACCAGCTTCAACAAGGGCGGAAACGGCGGCTCATCGACGCCAAGGATGAGGCCGGGAAAGCGCAGGTAGCAGAGCTGCACGGCGAAGCCCAGGCGGTTGGCTGTGCCGCGCCGCTGCCGGATGACGGACAGGTCGGTTTCGCTGAACGTGTAGTGACGGATCAACTCATCCTTGGTGTCCGGCAACGCCAGCAAGCTTTCCCGCTCGGCGGCGGACAGGATGGAACGTCGGGGCAATTGAAGCGTTCCTGATATTAATCGGTGCACAAACGATCGTTTGTGCTATTGCAGCCGAGGCGACAAAACAAATGGCTTTGTGCGTTGCAAAAACATATTGCAAAATATAATCTGATGGCAACAGGATTTTGCAATAATGCGTATTGGTTATGCACGTGTTTCGACACAAGAGCAGGACTCTCTGGCTCAGATCGCTGCCCTAAAAGCAGCAAAGTGCGAGTTGATCTTTCAGGAAAAAGCATCGGGTGGTCGGTGGGATAGACCAGAGCTGAATAGGCTTCTTGACCAACTCCGCAAGAACGACGTGGTTGTGGTATGGAAATTGGATCGCCTTACACGTTCGCTCAAAGATTTGTTGCTGATATTGGAGAAGATTGAAGGATCTGGCGCGAACTTTCAGAGTTTGACCGAAGCCATCAACACTGCCACTTCCGCGGGACGCATGATGATGCAAATCGTTGGTTCGTTTGCTGAGTTCGAACGCGCGATGCTGAGGGAGCGGACCAAGAACGGACTGGAAGCAGCACGCAAAGATGGGCGTGTAGGAGGTCGTCGCCCCAAGCTCACATTAAGGCAGCGGCAGGAAATCATCCAACTGGTGCATTCTGGCCAGAAAACTGCCGCTGACGCGGCCCGGCTATTTAATGTCCACCCGTCGACGGTAGCTAGACTACTAGCCAAGAGCCTAGCATCAGGCATGACAAAAGCCTAACGTGCTTTAAATTCCGTTTTCTGAGGCGACGCCTGGATGGTTATCGCGGATACACGATGCAAAGCTGATTCGGTCGATGTCACGCAAAGGGTGTTCGCCGGATAACGCAGCGTGCGAGGGATTCTTCGGGCGTCTGAAAAATGAGATGTACTATTGCGGTGACTGGGTTGGCACAACGGTAGAGCGATTCATGCATGAACTAGACTCGTACATCCGGTGGTATAACGAGCGGCGCATCAAGATATCGCTGGGGGCTATGAGCCCTGTCCAATATCGGCGCCATTTGGGCATCGCAACATAAATTAGTCCAAGAAATCGTCCGCACCCCCCGTTTTTACACAGCCTCAGCCAAAAGCAGAACTAGCGGGTTCGACAAGGCGCGTCCGATTTTTATTTGAACTTTGTCCTTGAAAGGTTTGACAAACTCTAATTACAACCGGAAACGTAAGGTTGTTGGCCGACATGGCGCATAGTGTTGCCTGTTGAATCAGGAAATTTCCTGCCAATTCGACAAAGTGCTTATTCATTTTGCCCTCTTGGTCCCCAAACGTACCAAAAGAGGTAAATAGTGAATACGAAAGTGACGCGCATATTTCCTGCGCAAGATGTTTTTGGAAATGTTTATACCGTGCTCGAAATTACCGATACCGTAAGCTTTGCACCCCTTGGCGAGGCACTGCAGGAGCGTAAAGCGGAGGTTCGGTACCAGCTCAAAAATGGACAGCCCGTCATGCTAGTTAGTCATGACCACTTCTACCTATCCGAGACGTCCATTATAATTGCCTGCATTCAATAACCCTCAGCGGGAAAATGGCGGCAACAGAATTAGGTAGCAATGCCAACTTGTGTGTCTTCCAGCTCCTTAAAAGCAGGGGGTCATCCTAAGCCAATCTCTCTGGGCTGGATTACTTAGACACCTATGGAGTGGGTAATTCTTGACTCTTATTTAGTTACAACAGGCAGCCAGAAATAGTCCGTCATATAGGTCCAGTGTTAATCCTATTGAGGTTCTGTTGCATCCATAAACGTTGCTTATCAATACTAATATCGATGCAGTTGCGTCGATAATTATTACCGTGAATCGGGATCATGACCTGTCCTGACAACCGTAGACACACCCACTTCAAATGCAGACCAATTGCCTGCTGAATTTTTCTGCAAACACCGCCGGTGCCAAATTACCTAGCCGAGAGTGGCGTCGTTGGCGGTTGTAAAAG